>JADGNP010000244.1 GCA_017883425.1 Candidatus Sulfotelmatobacter sp.
AGCAGCACGACTATGAAGAGACCGTGAAGAACCTGACCCATGGTGAAGGCGTCGACGCCGTCTTCGAAATGCTGGGCGGAGAGCACACGGCCAAGAGCCTGCGCTGCCTACGCGACTTCGGACGGGTCATCCAATACGGGACCGCGACCGGCAAGCCGCCGCAACTCGACGTGCGCGCGATGTACGCGAAATCGGCCAGCGTGCAAGGGCTGTGGCTGACGTATCTGTCACAAAAGCGCGAGATCATGGAGCCGGCCTGGCAGCAGTTCTCGGCCTGGATTGCACAGGGGAAGCTCACGCCGCAGGTCGGGCACGTGTTTCCGCTGGATCGGGCGGTCGAAGCCTACAAGCTGCTGCAGGATGGAAAGAACTACGGGAAGGTTGTGCTGAAGATCGCGGGAGGGGCAGTGTCGTAGCTTTTCTGCCGCCCCTCCGGGGCTTGCTCATTTTCCACTAACCACGCACGGCTTGCGCCGTGGGCTGCATTCTTCCGCCGCTTCGCGGCTTGGAGCGCATCGCGTTGCGAACTCTTCCAAGACTCGATCGAGCTACGACGCAGGCTGAGTCCGGATTTAGACCTGCGGATTCGGACCACGGGGGGAGACATCACTCCATCCTCTGTTCGAGCGCAACTCATGAAGTGACGCCATTCTTTTGAACCGGCGAGGGGCTGACTTCTCCCACCCGTGGCTATTCTCGCTCGAATACCCATGTATCGCTCACCAGAAAGTTCGCCAGCGAGCACAGCGTAATCGCGATCGCGTTGGCGAGCAGATAATTCATGTGGCCTTGGCCGACCATTACTTTCATCAGCGCCAGGTTGCCGAGGATAGAGACGGCTCCGTTGGTCAGATTGAAGCGCAGAAACCGTCGGAAGCTGGGGCCGTAGCGACTTCTAAGTACCGCAGGGGCTGAAGCCCTCCACGAAAAGAGAGGCTTGATCGCAGCGCTGAAAGCGCTGCGCCACCCAAAACCGCGTTTCTCAGGAGACTGTTCAGCCCCCGAGGGTCGCGGGGCCACCGTGCGCCACGACGGTTGCACTCGATCCACCCAGGTGAACTGCTCGTGCCAGACGAAATTGTGCACCACTGCGGCTTCCACTGCGATTGCGGTCGCGGCGAGGTAGTTAAAGTGCAGCACGCTCTTCAGCAGGAACAGCGCGACGAACTGCACAATAATGCCAATTCCGCCGACAAGGTTGAACTTGCACCATCGCACCAGCGTGGACGTTGGCGCCTGTTGTCCGCAAGAGTCAGCGCGCGTTGTCATTGCGGGATCCTTTCCTCGCGATAGAGGCGAATCGTGTTCTGCAGCGTGAAGACGACCACCATCAATCCCATGCCTGCGAGTCCGATCGCGCCGCCCACGTCGAACAGGCGGTAGCTCCCACCGAAGAGATGCACCACCGGTTTCCAGAACAGGGCCAGGTTCCCCACCGCGAGCAGGATGCGCAGCTCGGTCGGGCCGAAGCGCCAGAACGAGATGCGAAACTCGCCCAGGGCGTGCGTCGCCAGATAAGACTGGATCGAGAGCATCAGAAACGCGACGAGCAGGCCGATGGCGATCCAGGGATGCATGTATCCCGACAGGGCCAGGCCGCCCATCAGGGCAAGAGCGCCAAAGCTGTCGACCATGTGGTCGACGTAGAAGCCGTAGCGCGGACGCAGGCGCTGGCGGATCCGCGCGAGTGTGCCGTCCAGCGAGTCGCCCAGCCAGTTCAGCGCGAGGCAGGCGATCACGCCGAGGAGCGCATCGCGGTTCCATGCGGCGAACGCGTAGCACACTCCGGCGCCGATCTGCGCCGCCAGGCCCAGAGCTGTCAGGTGGTCGGGGCCGATGCGATCCGGAGTGCGCGCGGCCAGCCAGAGCAGGGCGCGTTTTTCTGCCGCCGCCACCCAGCTTTCCTGCACGCGGAGCATGTCGGGAAAAGGACGGACGCGGCGCATCTCCAGGAGTACACGCGGGTTGACCTGCTCACAGAATTCAGTCATGGTTTGGGAATTGGGACTTGCCATAGTGGCCTCCGCTTTTGGTTTCAGGATTCGTACATTTGCTGCCGTTGGCCTCAGGGGCTAAAGAGTGTGCGTGAAAACCAGTGCCGTCCCTGCGGGACTCGCTCGACCTTCCCACTGGCCCCCCGGACTTACGTCCGGGGCTAATGAATGCCGCCCCTTCGGGGCTGGTCTCGGTAGCTAAATTCCACCCCGTTGCCCTGAATTCAGTTCTCAAGCAGTCACTAAAGCCCAGACTGTCCTCGACTTGGGCGGCACGGCTGAAGAGGCTGCCCTTCCCGAAACCAGCCCCTCGCGATCCTTGCCGCAGCAAGAGTTTTCTGCAGTCGTTCCTGGAAACCGTTCTGGAACGCGGCCTCAATGGCTACTTTCGCGCAGGGGACGGCGGGCGGCAATGCACTGGGGCTCAAGCCGGTATCAAACGAAGGTCAACGGGCAAGCGCTTGAAAACATGGGGGCTGGGAAGGGAGATCAATTCTGGAATAGAGCGGCGGGCGAGACACCGCCTGGACAGCGGCGCTACTTTGCTTCGCGGATGGACGCGGACAGCTGATCGACCGACCAGGCGATCTGGTCCGGCGTGATGACGGCGGGGGGCGCTAGAAGAAGGTGGTCTCCGGAAAGGCCGTCGATGCACCCTTGCATGGGATAGACGAGCAGGCCACGCTTCAGGGCGGCGGCGGCGACGTGTCCGGCGAAAGTCTGGTCGGGCGGGAAAGGGCGCTTGGTCGGTTTGTCGGCGACGAATTCTACCGCCCAGAGCAGGCCGATGCCGCGGACGTCTCCCACTACTTCTTCAGTGCGCAGACTCTCGAGGGCTTGTTTGAAGTGTGTGGCAGGACTTCCGGAACGGCTGGAGTCGGCGGCTTCTACTAATTTTTTCGCCTGCAGATGCTGTAGCACGGCACGCCCGGCGGCGAGCGAAATGGGGTGCGCGTTGTAGGTGAAGCCGTGGAGGAACGCGCCTGAGCCCGCGGCAATCGCGTCGACGACTCTCTGGCTGGCGATCACGGCGCCGAGCGGAGCGTATCCGCTGGAGAGTCCTTTGGCGGTGACCAGGATGTCGGGCACGACGTTCCCGTCTTGCGCGTTTCTCTCTTGGCCCAGCCCGTCTTTCGCAAACCAATGTTCCACCGCGAAGTTGCGGCCGGTGCGGCCCATGCCGGTCATGACTTCGTCGGCGATCAGCAGCACGCCGTGATGGCGGCAGATTTCGGCGACTGCCAGCAGATATCCGGGCGGAGGAACCACCGCGCCCAGCGTGGCGCCGCTGACCGGCTCGAAGATGAATGCGGCGGCCTCGCCGTTGGTGATTTCGATGGCGCGATCGAGTTCGGCGGCGTATTGCTGGCCGCAGTTGCGGCAGCCGTCGGTGCAAGCGAAGGCGCAGCGGTAGCAGTAGGGCATGCCGACGTGGGAGAACTCGCGCACCATCGGCAGATACATTTCGCGGCGGCGCTTGTTGCCCGACACCGACAACGCGCCGAGCGTCGATCCGTGATAGCTCTGCTGGCGGCTGAGAATCTGGTGGCGGGCCGTTTGTCCGATTTCGACCTGATATTGGCGGGCCAGCTTCAACGCGGTTTCGATCGATTCGGAGCCGCCGCAGGTGAAGTAGACGGCACCGCCGCGGAAATGCTGTCCGGCGAACGCCAGCAATTCTGCGGCGTACTCTTCGGCGATCGGGGTGGTGAACTGGCTGGTGTGAACGAACTCGAGCTGCGCCGCCTGCTTCGCCATGGCGGCGGAAATGTCCGGCACGCCGTGACCGATGAAATTGACCGCGGCGGAGCCGGCAAGATCGAGATACTTATTGCCGTCGGCGTCCCAGACGTAGACGCCTTCGCCGCGGACGGCCGCGGGGAAGTCTTTGCGGAAAGATCGCCGCAGGACTGCGGAACGGAATCGCTCTTGCACCGTTGCGTCGGGCACGGATGAATTATCTCAAAACGGAACTGCGGCCCGCTGGACTGCGCCGCGATTCCAAATGATCAACATGGAACAGCGGAGCCTTCCTATAAGATTGTGATTCCGGCGCCCCGCCCATGACGAAACTTCTGCGCTTCTTCCGCCCATCGCACCAGCACACGGCATTCTCGGCGACGCTGCTGTTGATGGGGACCGTGATGCTGTCGCGCGTCATCGGGTATGCGCGCGAGGCCTATATTGCCTTCGCGTTCGGCGCCGGATCGCAGACCGACGCGTATGTGGCGGCGTTCACGCTGCCCGACTGGCTCAACTACATCGTCGCCGGGGGCGCGGCGTCGATTACGTTCATCTCGATCTACACGCGTTTTCTAGCGGAGAAGCGCGACGCCGACGCTCAGAAGACTTTTTCAATCATCATCACTGTAATGACGGTGGTGATGGTGTTGGGCACAATCCTTACAGAAATCTTCACGCCGCAGTTTGTGCGCTGGATGTTCGGGCCCTCGTCCTCCCATGCGGGGTTCTCGCCGCAGCAGATCGACCTCTGCGTTCACCTTACGCGCATTCTTCTGCCGGGGCAGATTTTCTTCTACGTCGGCGGAGTCGTGTCGGCCGTGCTGCTGTCGCACCGGCTGTTTCTATTTCCGGCGCTGGGACCTCTGCTCTACAACTTCTTCATCATCTTAGGCGGAGTGGTCGGAGGGCATCGCTTCGGCATCGCGTCGTTGGCGTATGGTGCGCTGCTAGGAAGCTTGGTTGGTCCTTTTCTGGCCAGCGCCATTGGGGCGGCGCGCATTGGGACCGGATACCGGCCGTCGTTTGATGTGACGAATCCGGCGTTTCGCGAATGGGTGAAGCTGTCGGTGCCGCTGATGCTCGGAGTATCGCTGGTGACGGCGGATGACTGGATCCTGCGGCACTATGCTGCGAGCGGTGTGGGCGACATCGCGCGGCTCAACTATGCGAAGCGGCTGTTCGCGGTGCCGATTGCGGTGCTGGGACAGGCAACCGGGCAGGCATCGCTGCCGTTTTTTGCGCGGTTGTTCAACGAGAAGCGACTGAAAGAGTTCTCGGGCACGGTGAATGATTCGGTGTACCGGGTTTCGGCTGCGTCGTTTTTGGCGACCGGGTGGATGATGGCAGCCGCGCTTCCGCTGATCGATCTGGTTTATCGCCGGGGAAAGTTTCTTTTCGCGGACACGCAGACCACCGCGATCTACTTTTTCTGGTTCTCGCTCTCGCTGGCGTTGTGGGCGGCGCAGGGACTCTACGCGCGCGCGTTTTACGCGGCGGGAGACACGCTTACGCCGATGGCGGCGGTCAGCATCATTACCGCGGCGTCGCTGCCGCTTTACTCGACCTTGTTTCATGCCTTCGGGGTGGTGGGGCTGGCGTGGGCGTCGGATATTGGGATTGGGGTGAATCTGCTGGCGCTGGCCTGGCTGCTGCATTACCGAAAACTGGTTCTACTGGGCGAGTTGCGTTGGGGGGAGTTAGGAAAGACTGTGCTGACGGCCGTGGTCGCGGGCGCGATCAGTTTTGAAGTCGCGAAGCTCGTGCCATTGTCGACTGCGGGACACGGCAGCCGGCTGGCGGATCTGACGCAGTTGGCGCTGGTCTCGGTTACCTGGGCGGCGGCGGTGGCGGCGGGGTTGTGGCTGCTGCGCTCGGAGTTGCCGGGGGACTTGCGGCGGCGCAAGGGAGCGGTGTATCCGGTGGTGGCCCAGGGCGAGAGCAAAGAAATCTTGGGAGCAGGGACACAGCCGTAGGGATGCGGTCTTGGGTCTGAGGTCTTGGGTCCTGCGCCTTCGGCTATACTCATTCTCCGGAGCGCACCATGAGCACCGCGGTTAAGCCCGTCTCAATCCAGGCTCTGGTCGAAGGGCTACGGCGATTGCCCGAGTCCGCCTTCGGTGCGACCGAGCCGGTTCGGCGCTTTCTTCAGGACACGCCGGTCAGCGCGGATTCGCTCGCGCCCTACCTGAACTGGGATCGGCAGCACTACACGCGGAATCTGATCGACCGGACGGCGCTTTACGAATTGATGGCCATCTGCTGGGAGGTGGGGCAGGCGAGTTCGGTGCACAACCATCGCGACCAGAATTGCTGGATGGCCGTCCCCATCGGGCGCTTGCAGGTGGAGAACTTCCACCTCATTCACCAGGATCTGGAAGGGGGACGTTGCCGGCTCGAACCCACCGACACGGTCGAGATGAACATCGCGCAGCCTTGCGCGGTTGATCCCGCCGATCCCGTGCATCGGGTGGTGAATCCTCGCGAATTCAACCAGCGCGCGGTCAGCCTGCACGTATATTCGCGGCCCTTCGATACCTGCGTGGTGTACTCGCCGGAACAGGGGACATGCGGGGAGATTCAGCTCCACTTCAACACCGAATACGGCAAACCGAAGTAACTCCGCCGACCCATCGACAGCTAGGTTATCCGCCAGCCTCTCGCTAACATTTCTCCAGGGAGCAGAAAATGCAGTTGCTCAGATTGTTGATGGTAAGTTGTGCTCTGGTATTGGTTGGCTCTTATGCGTGGACAAACCGGCATCATGTAGCGGCCGTGATTGCTGTGCCCGCCGCAGAGCAAGCTCCCGCGACCGAAGCAACGTATGCCGAAGTGCGCGAGGCTCAGAAGAGCGTCACCCTCGCCGGACCGATGGCTGACTACTTATCGCGCCAGGAATCTTCCAAGGTTGAAACTCTCCCGCCGGTATCGCGTAAGGCATCTGCTTCCGATCACGTCGGAGGATCGCCGGTGGGCACCAGCAACGCCATTCTGCACCAGACGTTTAAGGTTGCCGGCATCGTGAACTTCCCGTTTGAAGTCCCGGCTCATGCTGCCAATCCTCAATTGCGAGGAACTTACCGGTCATCTGTGAAGCAGGCCGGCACGCTCTCCAGCGATACGGCCGCGGACGTGGAATTCCTTTTGTTGAACGAGCAGCAGTACGCCGACTTTCTCAACGGACGCTCCGGCGAAGCAGTGTTTTCCGCCGAGGACGCTCACAACCAGGAAGTGAACACCGGCTTGCCTCCGACTCTCGATCAGCCCGCCAAGTACTATCTGATCTTCCGCAACAACTCCCACGACGCTGGGAAGAAAGTCGTGCAGGCTGACTTCCGGATCGACTTCTAGCTGCTTTTCTGCTGCTACACTAAGCGGGTTGCCCCCGCGTAAGAAATCACCGGACCCGACCCCGCCAGCGGCATCCTCGAACGGCAAAGCCGCGACCGGCGCGCCGTCTCAGTCTGCTTCCGCCAGCGTGCTTGGCCGCGTCTACCTGATCGACACCATGTCGTTCATCTTCCGCGCCTACCACGCCATGGCGCGGCAGCGTTCGATGTCGACCAAGACCGGGCTTCCCACGGCGGCGATTTACGTCTTTGTGAACATGCTGCGCAAACTGCGCGAGGATTTTTCTCCCGAATATCTGGCCGCCGTGTTCGACGTCGCGGGTCCTACATTCCGCGACGAACAGGCGGACGCCGTGACCAGCATCCGCAAGTTCGATATCAAGACGCAGACTTTCACGGAAGTGGAATACAAGGGATACAAGGCCAATCGCGCTGCCATGCCGGAAGACCTGGCGCAGCAGGTTCCTTATATCCGGCGAGCGCTCGAAGCTTACCGCATTCCGATCCTGGAAGTGGTGCGCTTCGAGGCCGACGACGTGATTGGCACTCTGGCCCGCAAAGCCGCCGAGGCTTCGCATCCGGTGTATGTCGTTTCCAGCGACAAAGACATGATGCAGCTGGTCAACGACAAAGTGCAGATTCTGAATCCGCCGAAAGACAATCTGATCTGCGATGCTGCGAAGGTCGAAGAAATTCTGGGCGTGCCGCCCGAGCGCGTGATCGACGTGATGGCGTTGCGGGGCGATGCTATCGACAATATTCCCGGAGCGCCGGGCATCGGCGACAAAGGATCGGTGGAAATCATCAAGCGGTTCGGCACGGTCGAGTTGGCGCTGGAACACGCCGCCGAAGTTGAAAAGAAA
>JADGNP010000245.1 GCA_017883425.1 Candidatus Sulfotelmatobacter sp.
CTATCGAGAAACTTTTCGACGATTGGGGTAGAAAGTCGCTGAATTTTTCTGCGCTCGTCTGGGCTGAGATCGCGAAGTAGCTGGTTTGCGGTCTTGACGATGGCTTCGCGCTCCAAGGTGATTTGGTCCAGCACGGATTTCGGTAGGGAGTCGGCTAGGCGGAAGGTAATGAAGTACGTTGCGCTATCCTTCTCCCAGTGGGGGAGGCGGCCGCGATCGCGGATGTTTAGCTCGCCGAAGCGCGGGCGGGACGCCCCCGCTACAGCCGGCGGGACGCCGGCGCTACGGTTGGGCGGCGCGGCGCTCGCGGCTGCTGCGGCGGGATCGGGTTTCACGGTTCTTCCTCTTGATCTTCCGGATTGCTCTCGCGGATCGATTCTTCGGCGTCTGCTGTCGGAGACGAAATCACATACGCGCCGCTGGCCCACTTGCCCAGATCGATGAGGCGGCAGCGGTCGCTGCAGAAAGGGAAGTCCGCGCCGGTGCTCTTGACTGACTTTTTGCAGATGGGGCAGCGGAGTTTGACGATACGCTTGCGCGGCATACGGTTCGTATTGTAGAGGGAAGATTTGTAAAGGAACGATCGCTACACGATTCTTGCCACCAGATCGTAATCGTGCGCTTCGGTGATCTGGCAGCGGTAGAACTGGCCGGGCTGCGGTTCCACTTCCTCGGGGAAGTCGTTCACGAAGACTTTGCCGTCGATCTCGGGAGCGTGCATGGGAGTGCGGCCTTCGAGCAGCAACTCGGTTTCCTCGGACTCGCCTTCGAGCAACAGATCAAACTCCCGCCCCACCAGCGCCTTCTTTTTCTTCTTGCTGATTTGACGCTGGATTCCCATCAACTGCTTGCGACGCCGCTCGATCGCGCGCGGCGAAAGTTTCTTCTCCAGAGCGTAGGCCCCCGCGCCGTCCTGATCGGAGTAGGCGAACGCGCCCATCCAGTCGAACTGCGCCTCGCGCACGAAGTCGCAGAGTTCTTCGAATTCTTTCTCGGTCTCTCCCGGGAAGCCCACGATGAACGAGGTGCGCAGGGTGAGATCCGGAACGGTGCGGCGCATTTTGGCAATGGAACGCAGGAAGACCTCGGCTCCGCCGCCGCGCTTCATGCGCTTCAGCACGGACGCCGAGGCGTGCTGCAGGGGGACATCCATGTAGGAACAGATTTTCTCGTGCCGCGCGATGGTGTCCAGGAGTTTGCCTGTGATTTTGTTGGGATAGGCGTAGAGAAAACGCACCCAGCGCAGATCTGCGATGGCGGCGAGTTTTTCCAGCAACAGCGCCAAGCCGTCTTTCAGGCCGAAGTCTTCGCCGTAGCAGGTGGTGTCCTGGCCGATCAGGGTAATCTCGCGCACGCCGCCCTTTGCCAGGCGCTCGGCTTCGGCGACCACGGATTCGAAGCGGCGCGAGCGGAACTGCCCGCGCAACTGCGGAATAATGCAGAACGTGCAAGGATGGTCGCAGCCCTCGGCAATCTTGATGTAGGCCATGTGCCGCGGTGTAGCCAGAATGCGGGGCGTGGCGTCGTCGTAAAGATAGTTGGGGAGGTCGCCAATGGCCCCATCCCACGACTCGCGCGAGAAGCGGCCCTGCGCGGCACGCGCATCTCCTTCCGGGCGTGAAGGCAAGACCACGAAGGGGGAATTACTCGGCGCCGGCGCGGGGGCCAGGCCGGTTGCGGCGAGAATCTTCTCCAACTCGCCCGTGCCCACAACCGCGTCGACCTCGGGAATGTCTTTGCGAATCTGGTCGCGGAAGCGCTCGACCAGGCATCCCGCGACCACAAGTTTCCTGGCTTTACCGCCGGTCTTGTGCGCCGCCATCTCAAGGATGGTGTTGACCGACTCCTGCTGCGCGCTTTCGATGAACGAGCAGGTATTGACCACAATCACGTCGGCGTCTTCGGCGCGGCGAGTCAGTTCGGCTCCGGCCCGCGCCAGCAGGCCCATCATGACTTCGCTATCTACCAAGTTTTTGGGGCAGCCCAGGCTGACGAAGCCCACCTTCTGCGGGCGTTCGGAATGCGGATTCTCCGGAAATTTGTCTTCCTTGAAATCTGGCTTGAGATCTGGCTTGAGATCAGGCTCGAGATCAGGGGAACCGCTAACAGTAAGGTCCTTCACAGGCATGCAATCTTTCTATTTTAGCATCTCGCAGAGCCGCATCCGGCATCGCAAGGGGTTGAGCCAGCAGATGGCTTCGGCACCACAAAAGATAGTACGGTTAGTCCAAAACAGCCGGGGTCGTGCTAGGCTATGTCTTACCGCCGTAACAATTTATGAACCACCTCGCAGGAGGGGAAATGTTTGGCAAACATCTTGGGGTTGCGGTCCTGACCGTAGTGACCATGCTGGCAGCATCGGCGCTCGCACAGGATGAAAAGAACGAACTGGGCGGCATCCTCGGCCGCACCTTCATCAGCAACCAGGGAATCAAGAATGCGCCATTCCCGAATCCCATCATCGCTTCCGGCAAAGGCCTCAGTTTCGACGTGGAATACGCCCACCGATTTATTGTCACTCCGATCTTCGCACTTTCCGGTGAAGCCGTGGTGATGGTCAACCACGATGAAGACCTTAATGGCGGCGCGTACCTGCATGCGGTTGTGCCCGACCAGTACAGTCAGCTATTCGTGACCCCAGGGGCTCGGCTGAACCTGTTTCCGACTACCGCCGTCTCTCCGTGGATTAGCCTTGGAGCCGGCTTCGGCCACTTCGCTGAAGGCTCGACCCTGGCCTATGGGGGCACCAACCCTGGCAAGAACACTACCTCGGCTGTGATCCAGGGCGGAATCGGACTGGATGTGAAAGTCTGGCGTAAACTCAGCATCCGCGGAGAAGTTCGTGACTTCTGGTCCGGGGGAACCGGACTTTCCGCTGGCTCCCACAGGGAAAACGCGCCAGCACAACTACTTTATTGGCGGCGGCGCGTTCTGGCGGTTCTAGGGGTGTCCTAACTGCGCTGACGTTCTGGGAAGAGCCTAGCGGGCCCGGGTAGCGGACTCGACCTCTTCGTACAACTCCGGCAAGCGCTGCACGTCGTCAGCGGAATTTCCAAAGCGCGCCGACTCGTAGACCGCGGTAAAGCGCGCGACGGGCTCGCGCAGCCGGCTGTCTTCAATCTTCTTCACAAACTCCTGAGGCGTCTGCGCCGCGGGTTTGTCCACCCCACGCCGCGCCAGCGCGCGAGTCATCCGCGCATACCACATGGCCGCCGCCTGCTCCGGGGACCGCTCCGGATACGCCCGCAGCCATTTCTCATGCAGCAGGCGCGCGATGCGGCCAAGGTTTCCCAGCAGCAGAAAAACGACCGCGATGGCCGCGCCTAAGAGGGCCCACCGGCCGGGCGAATGTTCCACGCGATCCTGACTGCGCCGAGCCCACTTCAACATGGACGCATAGTGGTTGCGGGCCCAGGTGCGCGCGCCCTCCCACAGACCCCGGGTGCCGCCGACCGCGGCCTGGCCGAGAGCGTACTGGTGCGAACTGTCGTAGCTGACCACCCAATCGCGCCAGAACGATGCCAGGGCGTCGACGTAGAGCGCGAGACGGCCCCAGCCCTGCGGCGTTCCGCTGGCGCCCGCCGGAGTGGGATCGAAGGTCTGCCAGCCGTAGCCGGGAAAGTACGCTTCCACCCAAGAATGCGCGTCTTTGGCGCGCACCACATAGTTTCCGGTCAGGTCGTTGAACTCGTCACTGCGGAATCCGTTGACCACGCGCGCGGGAATTCCCAGCGTGCGCAACATGACCGCCATCGAGGAAGCGAAGTACTCGCAGTGCCCCTGCTTGCGCTCGAAAAGGAAATTGGCGATGGGATCTTTTACCGGGGTGCGCGGCAACTCCAGCGTGTAGCCGAAGCGCGTCCGGAGATGGTTCTCGAGGGCGGCCGCTTTGTCGAAATCGTTGCCGGCCGAATTGGTGATCTGAGCCGCCAGATGGGGAACTCGTGGATCGAGAGCCGGCAATCGCAGATAGGTCGCTGCGACCGGCGCGGGGTAGTTCCGTCCCGCCGCGCGCAATGCTGCGGGTGCCGGGGCCGAGATGTCCGAGTCGGCTTCGTAGCGGCTGATGGGATGCTGCGAATCGAAGTCATAGACCGCGCCGCTGGAATCGGCGGCCACCAGCCGGTAGTCTCCGCTGACGCTGCGGGCCCAGGGCGCCAGGAAAAAGACGTTGGTGCCGATCGGTTCCATCAGCACGCGGTAGTGGATCACGTGCTCGCGCGCCAGATTCGAACTCGCGTAGGAGCGCAGGTCCGCGTTGGATTGTGGCACCTGAAAGCTGTTGTTCGGTTGCCGCCGCAAAAAGAACTGCTCTTTAGGATTCGACCAGGTGCGCCCGTCGAAATCGGCAAGTGCCACGCCGCGCCAATGCAGGTCAGACCCACCGACCCTGTCGCCGTCGATCTGGATGTGCATGACGACCGCGTTCGACAGCTGGATCTCCCCAATCTTGCCCAACTGAACACGATCGCTGAACCCGGACGACAGGTCGGTGCCGAGGGAATAGCCGCCCATGTATCCCGCCGACATGCGGGGCATCAGGAAAAATACGGCCGCGCCGCTGATGAGAATCATCAACATCAAGGCGGGTGCGACCCGGGCCAGCGAGAAGGCAAGGTGGCGGTGTTCCTGCGGATCGGTCGAATGCCTCGCCTGAATATTGGCAGCATGCCCGGAACGCCGCATTTCCATCAGCACAAACGTTCCCACTGCCATCATCAGGAACGCGGCGAACGAGAGCAGGAAGACGCTGTCGACGGTCAGCACGGCCGATGCCAGCACCATCAAAAAGGCGAGGATTGCCAGCGTGACGTGGTCGCGCTCGCGGCGCAGCGAGAACATCCGCACGACTACGCCGAACAATGCCAGGTGCACCGTGGCCGGCAGGAAGCTTCGCGAAAAAACAAAGTAGTCGGCCGCGAAAAAAACGAAGTAGGCGATCGAGAGCGGCGTGGTCCAGTTCTCAGAAATCACGAACTGGCGGCGTTTGGCCAGCAGATAGCCGCGGATCGCCAGCGCGGCGCCCACCAGAATGATCGAAGGCGGGTCGAGGCCGCCGGTGCTCGCCAGCGTTGCAAAGCCAGTCAGAACAAGCAGATACAGCGCCAGCTCGAAGTAATGGTCGATGGCCCGGGTCAGCGCTATTACGCCGGATTGTGAGGACTCAAGCGCCATCTGGTTTTGCGCAGAGGGAATGCGAAGCAGTCCTCTGCAGGCTTCTTCCTTTGACAACCAGCTGGGACAAGCAGCCTAGACACCATTGTTCGACAACCGTTACCAGAAGGGAAGGGTTGGCCGGAAGATTCTTGCACCAAAAGTCACATGCCCTTGGTGGAGAGGGTTTGGCTCGGCTAGGGTGCGAGGGCAAGGCTTGTCCTGAGCGAAGTCGAAGGATGCCCTCGCGACAGCCGGCGGGACGCCGGAGCTACGTAGAGGAGCCTGGCTTACGCCGCGAGAGCGACAACGGCAGAATGCTAGAATGATTCAGGTCAGGCATCGGTCTCACGCGACGTACTCCCGCCAACCCCGCCAGGTCCGGAAGGAAGCAACGGTAACGGGCTCTTGCGTGTGCAGTGAGTCCCCGGTGCCTGGCTTATTTTTTGGCAGCATAGTGGTTCCTGCCCTTCTGATTACCAAGATTTACACGTCCTTTACGACTCTTTGCGCAAGAAACGGCCTCTCGTGCATCAACTGGAAGGAGGCCCGGCAGAATCGTTTGCCCCGCCCGCAAGGAGAGAAATGAAGAGTCGCGGTATTTCCCCCAAGCTCGCTCCCCGTGTCACCATCCGCGTATCCGGAAAGTTATTCCAGGGACATTTACCGTATCTGGAGCAACTGGTTCAGTCGGCGGCCGAGTGCCGGCTGTGGCCCCAGTTGAATCTCGCGCACTTGGAGGAGTTGGACCGCGCTGCCCTCTTCTGCCTGATCGACGGCGAAAATCGCGACTTCGGCATCGTCTCCTGCCCGAGCTTCATCCGTGAGTGGATGGACCATGAGAGGGAGCGCGCCGCCGCTTGAAGGGCTGCGGGGGACATTGGTTACACTTCTGACTCTCGTCCGTCTAGAATCTGGTTCTAGAATCTGGCAGATGTGCAGTTTCAGAATCTCGGGTGCTTCCTCCTCTGCGGACTTCGCGGGTTTTCTTTGCGTGCTCTGCGGTAAAGACTTTAACCGCAGAGTACGCTGAGGATTCGCGAAGGGCGCAGAGGAGTCATCGGGGAAGCAGGAACAGGTCCAGCGAACCTGGCACATTCCGTCGTGGAAGGGGCGCACCGACCCTGACGGGCGGGCCATGGTCGTGAACATGTTTGTTCACACGGCGCACCACCGCGCCCAGTGCGAGGTTTACATGCGGGTTAAGGGAATCAAGCCGCCCGACTACACGTTCTGAGCTGCCGGCTTCGCCTGGCAGGACAGCCGAGGCGGCTGTCACCACATGGTCCGGTGGTGCCCGAACAGATGTGAGACGCTAGCCACGAGCCGATCGGGTTAGACATTCTGCTCCTAATCCTTCAGAATACTCAGTTTTCACATTTCAGGGAGCCCTCATTGACCCAACCGATCCGCGCCAAGATCAGCGCTCTCGGCACCTATCTGCCGCCACGTGTTCTCACCAATGCCGACCTCGAAAAAATGGTGGACACAACCGATGAATGGATTATGGAACGCGTCGGGATTCGCGAGCGCCATCTGGTGGACAAGGGCGTGGCCGCCAGCGACTTGGCGGTCGAAGCGGTGAAGAATTTGCTCACGTCGCATCCCTTCGATTTGCAGGAAGTAGACCTCATCGTGGTGGGTACCGTTACGCCTGACATGATGTACCCATCGACAGCTTGCCTGGTGCAGCATAAGTTGGGCATCAAGAATACCTGGGGCTTTGACGTTTCCGCCGGATGCTCGGGGTTCTTGTTTGCGTTGAACACAGGCGTGAAGTTCGTCGAGTCGGGGCAGTACAAGAAGGTATTGGTCATCGGGTCGGACGTGAATTCATCGATGACCGACTACACCGATCGGGCGGTATGCATCATTTTTGGCGACGGTGCGGGCGCGGTGTTGCTCGAACCTTCGGAGGACGGAGAGCTTGCCATCATCGATCATGTGGCGCAGATCGAGGGCATGGGCGGACAATTTCTCTTCATGCCGGGAGGGGGAAGTCTGAATCCTGCCACGCACGAGACGGTCGACAAGAAAATGCATTATATCCATCAGGATGGCAAGAACGTCTTCAAGTATGCGGTGAAGAAGATGGTGGAGATGACCGAACTCATCCTGGAGAGAAACAAACTGACGGGCAAGGATATCGATTGCTTCATCGCGCATCAGGCGAACCGGCGCATCATCACGGCAACTGCCGATCGCCTGGGGATGCCGATGGAGAAGGTCATCATCAATATCGATCGTTACGGGAACACCACGGCAGGCACGATTCCCATCGCCATGCAGACGGCGTTGGAAGAGGGAAAATTGAAAAAGGGCGACCGCTTGCTGATCGCGGCCGTAGGTGCCGGGTTTACTTCCGGGGCGACGCTGCTGCGCTGGGCGTTCTAGGATCGGACGTCGGACCTCGGACCTCGGACGCGGAACCTTTAGCTCGCGTCTATCGTTGTATTGTCATCCTGAGCGAAGCGAAGGACCTATGCAGTCTGCTGGCGTCGGCGGAGTGCATGGATCCTTCGCTTCGCTCAGGGTGACAAGGTCCGCCGTTAGACATTCTTCCTCCAATCCTTCAAAATACTTGAGCCTTCATCCACAGGAGCTCTTGTTGACGAAACCGATCCGCGCCAAAATCAGCGCCCTCGGCACCTACGTGCCGCCTCGTGTGCTCACCAATGCCGATCTGGAAAAAATGGTGGACACCAACAACGAGTGGATCATGGCCCGCGTCGGTATCCGCGAGCGCCACATCGCGGAGAAAGGC
>JADGNP010000246.1 GCA_017883425.1 Candidatus Sulfotelmatobacter sp.
TAATCCGGGGGGAGTCCGCAACCGGAGATTTACGCCTGCACGAATTTCGCAGCCGTATTTTTCAGAACACGCGATTCCTGCGCGTGTGGCTGCCTCCGGGATACGACGATGCCGCAAACGCCGCCCGGCGTTACCCGGTGCTCTACCTGAACGATGGGCAGAACTTGTTCGAAGCAGCGACCTCCTTTACTGGAGTGGAATGGCAGGTGGATGAGACCGGCGACCGGTTGATCCGCGAAGGCGTGGTTCCTCCCATGATGATTGTGGGCCTGGACAACGCGGCCAGAGATCGCGTCCGCGAGTACATGCCGCACCGCTCGCTGCATCCGATGATGCTGCGAGCACATGGAACGCGGTATCCCAGTTTTCTGTTCAAAGAAGTAATGCCATTCATGGCCCGCAATTACCGCGTGGCAAACGGGCCTGAGAATACGGGTCTGGGCGGGTCATCGCTGGGGGCTCTGATTGCGCTTTACGCCGCGGCCGTGCGTCCGGGAGTAATTGGCCGGTTGCTGCTGGAAAGTCCTTCGCTGTGGGCCTCGCACCGGCAGCTGATCAGGCAGAGCCGCGCAGTGAAACGTTGGCCGGAACGAGTCTTTCTGGCGACCGGAACAGCCGAAGCGGGTCGGAAGGATCGAGATCAGAGCGTCGTTGACGATGTGCGCGAGCTGGCCGCGATCCTGCGGCGCGCCGGATTGGACGACAAACGGCTGAGGTTGGTTGTCGACGACGGCGCCTTGCACCACGAATCGGCCTGGGCGCACCGGTTTCCCGAAGCGCTGGCATTTCTGTTCGGGAAGCAGGGATAGCTTCTACCCGCGCACCAGCGACCTTTTGCCGGAGATCGTTGCAATCAGGAATAAGGTATTCTCAGCGTTCTTTGCGGCTTTTCTTTGCGTTCTCTGCGGTTAAACGCTCTTTGCCGATGCTGCCAAAGCTTTTGACCGCAAAGGACGCTAAGAAAAGTCGCGAAGGACGCTGAGAAGGGCTTGGAAAACATACCTTCTATGGTCCGAGGCTTCTACGAGATCCTCGCTGTGCCCTCAGCGGAAGGGGGCGAACTGCTTCCGCGGGTGATGCTCCAGATCAGGTACACGGTAATCGCCATCGCAACCACCGAAAGCTGCACATGGGTCCATCGCGTGAAAGGTCCCAGCAGTGGGAGCATGTATACCAAGTAAAGAAGAGTTCCCAAGCAGCGATTCCAGGGCGTGGGCGGCTGACCAAGGAGCCAGTCGGCCAGCAGGATAAACGCGGGCGCTAGAATCACCAGATCGTAAATCGTGAGATGCGGCGCCACCAGCACACTGGCCAAAAGCAGGACTGAATACCGAAGAGGCAGCGGGACGCCCGGGCTGCGCTTCCAACATGCGATCGTTAGACCAAGCACGACGGCAGCACTCAGAACATAGAGGGCGAGAGCCAGAGAGTCCCAGGGCACCAGCATCGACCAGAACGTTCGCAACGAGTGCGTCTGATAGAGCTTGGGCTCGAGAAGGGGCAACACAGCCCGCACATTCCGCAGCATGCGCATCCACTGACGCAGCGGTTAGGTGCCGTAGTAGAGAACTCCTACGGAGAGTTGCCCCGCCGCTGAAAGAGCAGATCCCACCACAGTTTTCCAGGCGCCGATCGATACAAACACGATGGCAGCGGCCAGTCCCAACTGCGGCTTGAAAATCAGACAGCCGAGAACCAGGCCGGCAAGGAACTCCCGCCTATCGCGCAGCAGGAAAAACATCAGCGTGAAGCAGGCAAGCGCGGCGGCAGAGGTCTGACCCCAGGCGATCAGATGAAAGAACGCAGGAAACGCCACGGCGAGAAGAACGGTGGTCCCACGGTGCTCGCGCAAGTTCGGGCATGCGCGCCACACGCTGTAGCAACAAATGGAGTAGACAGCTGCGCCGCAACCCCACCATAAGAAAAGCGCCCATCCATACGAGAGATAAGCCAGTGGCACGAAGAAGACGGAGACCTGCGGGGGATACAAAGGCAAGTAGCGGATGCCCGCAGCTTCCGGCACGCGCTGTGCCGCCAGCGCCGCTTGGGCATTGATGTCGTACAAATCGGCGCCACGGTGAGCAAGCGCCAGCGAGCCCAAGGTGTAGAGATGCAGAAAGTCGGTTCCCTTGAGGTTTTCGTTGCGGTCGCGCAGACCCGGAGTCGCGATGTTCCACACAAAGACCGACCACAGGCACACGGCAAGAATCGTGCCATGAGCGCGCAGGCGCCTGGCCGTCAGCCACCCGCCCGGGTTGGTCCCAGTCACCATTGCGAATGCACGAGAGATTCGCCGCCCGCACGACGATATCAGGATTCAATTTTCAGAACGGCCGCGGGCGTAGGGTTCAAGCTTGGGCACGGGATCATCGGCTTCGATCCGCCAAGCTTGGCGGTCTTTGAAATAAAGCAGCAATTCCTGATTCCGGCTGTCCCCCATATCGCGGGCCCAGACTACTTGAGACCCGTCAATATCAGCTCGGTTAAATATCCAGTCGATGTGTGCACTGTGGTTGGGACCATAGTGCACGATGACCAGATGTTTCCCCGGCATGGTCTGAAGTTCTCGCACAATCACGTTCCTCTGCAAATTTCCCCTCTGCCAAAGTGGTTCGATCGGGGTGCCGGTTGCGACCGCGGTGAGACGCAGAACGACCATCGCGAGGCAAAGTAGAGGAATCGCCCGGGCCAGTCCGTGCCCAACCGGCCTGTGACGCCATCGGTACAAGCGCAAGTGCCGAATGCATTGTACGAGGAAGAGATAGAACAACCCGAGGGCAGGAGCCAGATAATGATCGAGCGTCCAGGTTTCCATGAACACGCCCACCGCAACCCCTGCCGCAAGGAGCAGCGGGAACCTCATCTTTCGATCCCGAAAAAGAAAAGGAAAGGCGAGAAAAGGCAGCGTAAAGATGGGACCCACATAAAACGTCCACAGCATGCGAAACCTATGGCGAAGCCGGCGCGCAAAGCCCAGAGGAGTTCGGCCGGATTGAAAATCACGCAGTTCCCACTGGACGTAAAAATCTTTCATTTCGGCATGATGGTAAACGGGCTCCGGCCGCGGGTGCTGCCAGACGAAGTAAGGCGCCATGGCATAGGTCTGCCGGTCCACTTCGTAAGGCATGACGAATGGGTTGCCCGTCACCCGCCAGAAGTAGTAGCCCATTGCGGCCCCAGTTGCACCGAGAATAAGAATCAGTGGCAAGACCACGCGGCGGAAGACCGTTGCGACTGGAATCCGTTTCTGTTTCGCAAGCCAAATTAGCAGGGCTGCGGCGATGGGCAAGCTGAAGACAAAGCCCTCGAATGGCCGCGTATTCGCGAGGATGGCCAATCCAAGTCCCATAAGAAGGGCGTCGCGCAAACGCGCGTGACGCTGGATGCGAGGCAGCGCGCCCAGCACCAGCACGCCGCCCAACGCCGGCAGAGAAGTGCCAAAATAGCTGTTCATCCAATAGCTGAGAAGTCCCACCTGCAGCATCGCCAGAGATGCTCCCAACAGCGCCCAGGTCGGCGGAAGCCATGCCTGAAGCATCCAACACAGCACCGAGCACATCATCGCGGTAGTGAGTAGTTGGCCGATCCACGGATGTCCGAGTAACTGACCCGCGGCAAGCATCAGTCCCTGGGCGGGCGGATACATCGACATGTAAGTAGGGTGCTGAATGATGTGGAAGCTTTCGAAGTGGATCCACATCGGGTGGGTCGGATTGGTCAGCCTGCCATGGGCGAACGTGTCAGCGGCCAGCAGAAAACTAAACTCGTCATGCCACATGGGCTGAGGCACGCCCCACAGAGGAATCAGAGCTACACGGAGGACGAGCGTGCTTGCGCCGACTGCGAACGCGGCGAGTGCTTTTCGCCGCGCAAGGCGTGCAAAAGCGCTTCGCAGTGACAAAAACACGGGAGCCTTCTCCCCAGGCTTGCTCTTTCGCTGTGACAGGAAGGTCAGCGCAACCGCTGCGATAACGAAAATCGATTCCAGGATCAGGAGCAGCCACGGCGCGAGTGCGACGTAGAGTCTCTGCGATAGGCCGTGCTCCATGGTTGAAAGTGTACCGTACCATCAATGCCGTAGAGGCCGCTGCAGACGACTAAGAAAGGCCTCCACCCGCGAACCCTCGGGTGCAGGCCCAATTCCTGCGGGTTACTGGCCGGCAGCTTCCTTCTCGCCAATCTCTTCGAAGAGGCCGTCTACGATCTGAATCATTTCGTCGTCGACAAAGCGATTTTTGGAGATTGCCTCTTTCAGCGGGATGGAGACAATCTTGTTCGACCGCAGAGCTGCCATGCAGCCAAATTCCCCGCGATGAACCATGTCGATTGCGCCCAGGCCGTAGCGCGTGGCGAGGACCCGGTCGAAAGCGCTGGGCGAACCGCCGCGCTGTATGTGTCCCAGCACTACCGCGCGCGTCTCGAATCCCGTGCGCTTCTCGATCTCGCGGGCGAGAATGTTTGCGATGCCGCCCAGCTTGGCGTGGCCAAATTCATCCTTGCCCATGTCCTGCAGGATGGGTGCCCCCAAGCCATCGGACGAAAACTTTGCGCCTTCGGCCACGACGACAATGGAGAAGTAACGGCCCCGCTCATGGCGCTGGCGAATCGATTCGGCCACCTTGTCGACGTCGAACGGCCGCTCAGGTATCAGAATCACATCGGCGCCGCCGGCAATGCCGCTGTACAGGGCGATCCAGCCCGCATCCCGTCCCATCACCTCAACCACCATCACGCGGTTGTGAGCTTCGGCGGTAGTATGAACGCGGTCAATCGCTTCGCACACCACATTGCATGCCGTATCAAATCCGAAAGTGTAGTCGGTTCCGCCCAGATCGTTGTCGATGGTCTTGGGCACGCCGATGACTTTGATTCCTTTTTCGTGAAGCTTCTGGGCGACCGACAACGTATCATCGCCGCCGATTGCGATTAGGGCGTCAATCTTGTGCTTGTCAATCGCGGCGACACAGCGGTCAATTCCATCCGGACGCTTGGATGGGTTGGTGCGTGAGGTGCGCAGAATGGTTCCGCCGCGGGGCAGAATGCCGCTCACCGCGTCCAGGTCCAGCGCTATGCTCTTGTCTTCGATCATCCCGCGCCAGCCTTCCAGGAAACCCACGAATTCATCGTGATAGTGAAACACGCCCTTGCGCACCACGGCGCGGAGGACCGCGTTCAATCCCGGGCAATCGCCCCCGCCGGTTAACATCCCAATTCTCATCGGGTGCTCCTCAAGTATGAGTTCAGAATGAAGTCCTCCGCAGACACCCCGGGTGCAGGGGCGACGAAATGGCCCAAAAACGCAGGGGTGGATATCGTTCGGAAGCAATAGAGTAACACTAAATCGATTGACGCCAAAGCCGGAGAGGCCACAGAAAATCGTTCAGGTGCGGCCATCCGCGCCGGTTTACATTGGCATTGCGCTTCTCCCCGGGATTCGACACAATGCTCGACGGACATGAACAAGACCGTCTCGATTGTTGCCTGGGTAGCGGTGGGCATCCTCGGTGCCGTGGCGGTTGGCGTGATCGCCGTTCACCGCGGAGAACCGATTAATGCGCTGTGGCTGGTCGTAGCTGCGACCTGCTGCTATGCCCTCGGATACCGTTTTTACAGCAAGTTCATTGCCGCGAAAATTCTTGCCCTCGACTCCCTCCGCGCTACTCCTGCCGAGCGCCTGGAAAACGGACGGGATTTCCTGGTGACGAACAAGTGGGTTGTGTTCGGGCACCATTTTGCCGCGATCGCGGGGCCGGGTCCCCTGGTGGGGCCGGTGCTGGCCGCGCAGTTTGGCTATCTTCCCGGGACGTTGTGGGTGCTGGCCGGCGCCGTCTTCGCCGGTTGCGTGCAAGACTTCGTGATTCTGCTTTT
Organism: Candidatus Sulfotelmatobacter sp.; assembly: GCA_017883425.1. Lineage (GTDB taxonomy): Bacteria > Acidobacteriota > Terriglobia > Terriglobales > Acidobacteriaceae > Sulfotelmatobacter. Next base: position 5,869 of record JADGNP010000246.1, read on the forward strand.
CTCCGTGCGCCGCGACGGTAAGTCGCTCACTGAAATGGCGAAAGAAGAAATCGGGCGCGTGGGTGGCTTGGTGGCGTACACGGCGGTAATCGCGATTCTCGTCATTCTGCTCGGCGTGGCCGCGCTGATCGTGGTCAATGCGTTGAAAGACAGTCCCTGGGGCACGTTCACGATTGCGATGACCATCCCCATCGCCCTGCTGATGGGCCTCTACCTGCGGCGGATTCGACCCGGCAAAGTGCTAGAGGTCTCGATCCTGGGATTCATCCTCGTGCTGCTGGCGATCTGGGGCGGCCAGTGGGCCTCGCAGAATCCCGCCATGGCGAGCGTGTTCACGTTGCGCGCGCCCACTCTGGCGATTCTCATCATCGTGTACGGATTTGCGGCGTCGGCTCTTCCCGTGTGGCTGCTGCTGGCTCCGCGCGACTATCTGAGCACGTTCGTAAAGTTGGGAACGATTGGACTTTTGGGCATTGGCATCGTGGCGTTGCATCCCACCTTGCACATGCCCGCACTGACCCGGTTTGTCGACGGCACCGGGCCGGTATTTGCGGGGAAGATTTTCCCCTTTGCCTTCATTACCATCGCCTGTGGCGCCATCAGTGGCTTCCATTCCTTAATCTCCAGTGGAACCACGCCCAAACTGATCGCGCGCGAGACCGAGATCCGCATGGTGGGCTACGGCGCCATGATGGCCGAGTCGGCGGTCGCCGTCATGGCGATTATTGCGGCCTGCGTGCTCCAGCCCGGGGTTTACTTTGCGATTAACAGTCCCGCAGGCGTGGTTGGACAGACCGCAGCCGCCGCTACCGCGACTATTTCCTCCTGGGGATTTCCCGTGACCGCCTCCGACATGCAAGCCCTGGCCCAGGCCGTCGGCGAGCAGACTCTGCTCAACCGTACCGGGGGCGCACCCGCATTCGCCGTGGGCATGGCACACATCTTCTCGCAGAGCCTGGGAGGCGCGACCGTGATGGCGCTGTGGTATCACTTCGCCGTCATGTTTGAGGCGTTATTCATCCTGACCATCCTCGACGCCGGCACCCGCGTAGCCCGCTTCATGATTCAGGACGCGCTGGGGCATATCTACAAACCCCTGGGGCGGACGAGTTGGTATCCGTCGATTCTGGCGACCAGTGCGCTGATTGTCGGCGCCTGGGGATTCTTCCTGTGGCAAGGCGTGAAAGATCCGCTGGGCGGCATCAATTCGCTGTGGCCGCTCTTCGGCATCGCCAACCAACTGCTGGCGACCGTGGCTCTGTGCGTGGCCACGACGATCATCATCAAGATGCACCGAACCCGGTATGCCGCAGTCACGCTCGTGCCGCTGGCCTGGCTGGTCGCCGTTACATTCACCGCGTCGTGGCACAAGATTCTCGATCCCGATCCGCGAGTCGGTTTTCTGGCGCAGGCACGGGCACTGGCGGAGGGGCCAGTGACCAGTGCAACCGCGCGGCTGATCTTCAACAACCGGCTGGATGCCGCGGTGACGGCTGTTCTGGTCGTGATGGTCGCGCTGGTTCTGATCGAATCGGTGCGGCAGTGGATCGGCGTCTTGAGCGGAAGGGAAGAAGCGCGGGTGAAAGAGTCACCGTTCGTAATGACACGGCTGGCGGAGGAGCGAGGATGAGCCGCTTCCTTAAGGCAGCCCGAATTGTGCTGGCGACACTGCGCGAGATTTTCGACGAGGCCGCCTACGCGCGCTTCCTTGGCCGCACCCACATGACATCGTCGGCTAAGGCGTATGCCGCGTTCCGCCAAGAATACGAAGAGGCCAAAACGCGGCGGCCCAAGTGCTGTTAGAGATGGCTGCCTGCGATAAGATAGGGCGAGCGAGGTGGACATGGCACAGATGACTCCGGAAGTCTCCAAGCTGCTGGAACAGGCATTGTTGCTGTCCGTTGAGGAGCGGGAAGCGTTGGCAGATTCCCTGATCTCCAACCTCGATGGCAAGGTGGACGAAGGTGTGCAGGCGGCTTGGGAAGCTGAGATCGGGAAGCGAGTCGCAGAGCTGGATTCGGGCAATGCAAAGACTACT
>JADGNP010000247.1 GCA_017883425.1 Candidatus Sulfotelmatobacter sp.
GACCCTAGTCTTATTCACCGCGATCGTCAACGACAGCGGCCACTCCATCGTGATGGCTCCAAGCAGAACGGATCAACCTTGTGCAGCTTGTTGCGGATCGCTCCCCGCTCGGCAAATGTAATCGTGATGGTCTTCTTGTCTCGGCTGAGTTTGGGGGGAAGACCGCGCACGAGATGGATGACCACGGTTCTGCCGCCATTGGTGAATTTCATGTTCATCCGATTAGGACCTGGCTCTGGTGCCATCATACGAAAGCCCCTCCGAGAGATAGGATTCAAAAAACTGGAAGAGCCGCTATCGAAAGGCGCTCTCTCGAGTGCCCGGCGAAGCGGCCCTCGTGCCAGATGCAGCGTGGCCTAGAGCTACAAGTCGACTGTAGCGCATTCTGGGATGGCGATCTGTTCACTTTTGACCAGTCTCATCGTGCGCAACAGGCGGATACTGGCTCGGAGACAGCTATTTCAGGGAATGCTCCTGCAACAGTGGCACGTAAGTCGTTGTTGAAGCCAACTTCTCCGCGCTAAATGCGATCGTAGGACCGATGAACCCTCTGGGTTGGATTTTCCAGTTCGCGTTCGGCTGTCGTCACCGCCACATGAGCCGAGTGTTCACCATCAAAGGGCGGACGTACAAGGTCTGTTTCGATTGCGGAGAAGAGTTTGATTTACCGGACGCTCATACTGCGGACGCGGCCTAGCGTTGCTGATATCCCGCAATGTATTGGATTAGACCAGGCGCTAGATAGCCCGTCGAACTCCCGTCTCACTCCTGCACGTCGTCGAGTAGCGACCTGAGCTTGCCGGAGCGCGAGGGGTGACGCAGTTTGCGCAGGGCCTTAGCTTCGATCTGGCGAATGCGCTCTCGGGTGACGTCGAACGACTGGCCGACTTCCTCCAGCGTGTGCTCCGAGCCGTCGTCCATCCCAAAACGCATCCGGATGATCTTCTCTTCGCGCGGGCTGAGGGTGCGCAGCACGTGCGCGGTACGTTCCTTCAGGTTCACGTTCAGGATTGCCTCGGCGGGGGACATCTTTGTGCGGTCCTCGATGAGGTCGCCGAGGTGCGAATCGCCCTCTTCGCCAATCGGCGTCTCCAGCGAAATCGGCACCCGCATGATTTTCTTCACCTTGCGCACCATGGCCTCGGGGATGTCCATCTGCTTGGCAATCTCCGCCGACGTGGGTTCGTGCCCCGACGCCTGCACCAGCTGCCGCGAAGTGCGAATCAGCTTGTTGACGACTTCGATCATGTGTACCGGCAGCCGGATGGTGCGCGCCTGATCGGCAATCGCCCGGCTGATGGCCTGGCGGATCCACCACGTGGCGTAGGTGGAAAACTTATAGCCGCGCCGGTATTCGAACTTGTCCACCGCCTTCATCAGGCCGACGTTGCCCTCCTGGATGAGGTCAAGGAACTGCAGCCCGCGATTGCCGTACTTCTTGGCGATGGAGACCACCAGGCGGAGGTTGGCTTCGATGAGTTCGCGCTTGGCCTGTTCCGCGTTCATGTCGCCCTGGATCATTTTGCGCTGCGTGCGTTGCAGGTCCGGGAACGTCATCCCGGCCTCGTCCTCCAGCCTTTTGATCTCGACGCGATGCAGGCGCTGGGCAGCGCGGTAGTTCTTCTTGAATTCCTCGCTGCGCGTGCCCGCAATCTTCGCTTCCAGGTTCACGAGCTCGCGATCCAGCGAACGCATGAGTTCGATGGTCTTATTCACCCGTTCGATCAGCCGCTTGCGCTCCGCATGGTTCAACCCAAGATTCCGGATGGTGAGCGAAATGCGGACCATCTCGCGGCCCAACTGGCCGCGGCAACGCCGGTATTCCCGGGGTTTCTTTTTCGCCGGGATCGTTGTCAGCCGTTCGGCCAGCCGGCAGGCTGTCTTGTAATGCTTGTTCAGTTCGTCGATGCGGCCCGTAATGTCGTCGACCCGCTTCTGCAAAATCTCATCCGTGATCTCTTCCTCATCGAAGACGACCATGTCTTTGATCGAGCGCAGGCCGCGTTTCAGATCCTCGCCCAGGGCCAGGACCTGCTGGATCACAATGGGAGAACGTGAAAGGGCTTTCAGTGCGGTGAGTTGTCCGCGCTCGATGCGCTTGGCAATCTCCACTTCCTCTTCGCGGGTGAGCAGCGGCGAGGCGCCCATCTCGCGCAGGTAAACGCGCACCGGGTCGCTGGCTGAGTCCGGAGCGCCTGGAGTCAGGTCGAGTTCGACTTCCTCGGTGTCCTGGGCCAGCTTTTGTTCCAGGGCGGAGTACGGCGAATGCGGCTCGCCTTCCACTACATCCAGGCCCCGCGTGCCAATGGAACCCAGCAAATCGTCCACGTCCTGAGGGGAATGCGTATCTTGGGGAAGCAGATCGTTCGCCTCGTCTTCCGCTACATCCGTCTTTGTGTTCATCAGCATTGATCGGTTCTTCGTGTCATCTATCCCCAAGTGGAATGCCTCTTCGGTGCCTCTGTATAGAGAGAAGGGAACTTGGCAAGTCTACAGCGGCAAGTTCAACAGAAAGCGTGGAATTAAGCCCATCTTTGATGCTAGCACAGCCGTCTCCGCATTCCTATTCTCGAAAGACGCAGTTCGTGGTGCGGTTTGGGAGGAAGATTCGTATCAGGGCATGCCTTCAGAGCCTGGCCTAAGCGGAGTCGAAGGGCGTGCCACATCAGCGGACGATGCCCGGCCTTCCAGTTTGCTGAAAAACTTACGATCCGTATCAGGGCATCGCTTCAGCGGTGCCGTAAGTGCCGCACCATCAGTGCCGGCTTCACCCGCTGCGGAGCGCCAACCAAGCCGGGAAATGCGTTTTTCAGCAAATTGTTTAGCCCCTGCGGGCGAAACCCCAGCGGCTGAAGCCGTTAGGCATCCGACGACCTCTGGCGGCATCGCTAAAGCGATGCCCTGATACGAATCGTTCGTCTCAGATCCACCATTACCAACTCCACCATCGAGAAATGCCGCGCTTAGTTAGGCAGGGTTTGGTGGTGCAGAAGGAATTGTACTGGTCGGCCCTAGCGGAAGATTTTCGAACTTTCCTGACTGCGTCGCCCCCTGGCGAGCTCAGGGCGATTGCCTGATTGCTGGCGCAATCAACATCGGGACAACTTCGCTACTACATCCGGCGTTGGTCCTTCAGCGCCGCACCCGTTGCGACCCGAATGCGTCGATGGTCCGGCGGCTATTGACCTTCGTTGTCTGTAGCGATGAGCTTTACAACGATACTAGTGCGAGCACCTTCATCTAGCTGGACGTGCTCTCCGCGGCCTTCATAGGACTTCAAAAATTCAGGCTGGCGGATATCAGCCTGCAACTCGTCGAAGGCCAGCACCGTGTACTTGCCGGGATTCAGGCCCCGCAAGCGAAAGTGCCCGAGCTCGTCGGTAGTATCTCGCTGATAAAGATCCTGCCGGTTCCTGTGCTCCGCGCTCGGAACATCCAAAACCGTGGCATACGCGGCAGGCTTGCCCTTGCCGTCTACGACTGTACCCTCAATGGTTGCCCCATTTGCGCTCATTACTACGTCCAGAGACGTTCCAGCGCTGACGATGAATCCAGAATCGGCGACGTCTCGACCATCAAGGTCCACTGATTTCGTGATGTAGTCGCGGAGATTGTTCGACTGAGCCCCGACCAGCAACTGGTAACTGCCGCCTGCCACGTTCTTCAGTTCGAAGCTACCGTCCTTGTTTACACCGGACATTGCCGGGGCTCCGAAGTTGCCTGCGACTATGACCCCGGAATCATTGTCGTCGACAGGGACGAGGACAACATTCAACTGTGTCCAATCGAATCTCTGGCCCGTATCCATGCGGAACTTCCCCCGTACAGCTCCGCCGGGGTTTCGTTGGAGTTGTAGCCGATCGACGTTCGCCGTGCTGACTTCGATCGGCTCAACTACACGCATCATTTTCACGCTCGGTTGTCCCTCAGAAGAAAGGCCAGTCACAACCATTAGGGTTGCTGTGTAAGAGCCAGGCAGTACATTCTGAAACTCGAAGCTGCCTCCCTCACCAAGCTGTTGATTTTGCACGCTCGTGTGGTCTTTGGGGGACAACATAATCTCAGTCATGACGGCACCACTCGGGACTGCTACCACCGTGCCCGCAACGCGGTACGCTGGGCTAGCGAGGACCCCAAAATTAACTGGAGTTTCGTCCCCCGGATGGACCTCCACCGCTACCGACTGCTCCTTGTCCAGAGTGCCGGGGTAGTAAGTGGTGGTATAAATCAGATTTTCCTTCACCTTGTCTCTTTCTTTTGCATGTGGCGCCCGGAATCCTTGCGGCGGATTTGCGGTAATCGTGTATCGCCCCGCCCGCAGATCGGGTATGCGAAATTCCCCAAGATCGTTGGTGACCGCGTTGCCTGAGTCATGGAAATTCCTTCCTCGCAGCGCAGAGCCAACCCGCAGAGCACTGATACCGACATTGCGCATCGGATCACCGTCGAGATCTGTGACCTTCCCAGTGATGACGGCAGCAGGTTGCATGTAAAAGACCAAGTCGGTTGTGCCCTGGCCAGGTTGCAGCAAGATAGACGCCGGCTGCTTACCGCTGGCAGACTGAACAAAGCCGGGATGGTCGACGGTGGCCATGTATCGTCCCGGTTTAAGATCGTCGACCTTGAACCGACCCTCTGCATCGGTTGTGTCGGAGTACTGGCCATTGGATTGGCCATCGCGCGCGCTGAACTGCACACTCGCCTTTCGAATCGGTTGGCCTCCGGGCTCTTGTAGGACCTTGCCTTGTATGGTTATGCCAGAATTGTTTTTTTGAGAGGCATTCTGTAGTGCGAAGGCGGCTGCGACAAGGCAAGAAGAAGCGATCAAGAGACGTTTCACCGAAGCAACCTCCGTGCTCTAACCGACGGTCGGTGCGTGCTATATCTGTTGGATTTTATCTTATGCGTCTGAGTATGCACATTTGCATTTTACGCATTCTCTATCCGCGTCTGCTTGCAGCTAGCTCTGGCGGTTAGGAAAAACTCTCCGGTTCAAAAGCGTTGGATGGGTGTGCCCGTAAGTTCCTGAAAGGAAGGCACGATAATTGTTGGTCGGGGCGCGCGGATTTGAACCGCGGACCCCCTGCGCCCAAGGCAGGTGCGCTACCAGGCTGCGCTACGCCCCGACTGTTGTCATTATAAATGAGATCACGCGCGTGCTCTTCTCGCCTTCCAGCGTCCGGACCTTGACAGAAGGTCCCTACATGACACGACTGGCCGAGGTTGAGCGACTTGCCCTCTATAAAGCCGTGCTCCGGGCCTCCCGGGGGTATAATTTTCGACCAGAATGCAGAAGCCGCGTTATGCGCTGGTGGCGTATCTCAAGAATCCGGCAGGAGGGTTCGTGGAGAACCTCCGGCGCGAATTGCATCCCGATCTCCCACACCTGGCGGCGCATCTGACCATCCTGCCTCCGCGTCCTCTCCAAGGCTCCGAGAACTCGGCATTGCAGGTTCTGGAGCGAATCTGCGGCCACGAGGAGCCTTTCGAAGTGACCCTGGGGGATGTGGAGACGTTCATCCCGGTCACCCCCACCGTGTACATCCGCGTGGACGGCGCGGCCGTGCGCATGAGCGAGTTGCACAGCAAGCTGAATACCGAAGCGCTGGCGTTCAAGGAAGAGTGGCCTTACATTCCACATCTCACCATTGTGAAGATGAGCGCGGAGCCTCCTGCCCAGACGGCCTTTCAACTCGCCCGCACGCGCTGGGCCCACTATTCGGGAAGCCGTCGTATCCTGCTGGAAAGGCTGACCTTTGTGCGCGAAGAGGTCCGCGAAGACGCCCAGAATCACTGGGTCGATCTGGCGCCCGTACTCCTCGGCCGCAGCCTGGTTTCGCGATAACCTGCCGTAATCGTCGAAGTTACTTCGTCCAGTTACTCCCGCCACGCCTGCATGGCCCCAGGTACATCTCCCTCCCGTGCGTTGAAAAGTCCCGCCCGTGGCTGTAGATAAAGAGTAGGGCAAGTATCCGACGATCCCGTCAAAGGCCACTTCTGACGCGGGTTTCCGGTTAGGAATGGGGAGAGAACACATGCAGATCGGAGTTTACGGTTCGGGGTACCTGGGAACGGTGATTTCGGCCTGCCTGGCGGATTTTGGCACTCCTGTTTCCTGCTGTCATCCCGACCGGACACGCATGGTCGAGATGGCCCAGGGCAACATTCCCTTCTTCGAAAAAAATCTGAAAGAAATCATCCGGCGCAATGTGCGGGCGGGCCGGCTGGCCTACTCCACCGACATCGAGTCGTTTGCCCGCAAGACGCAAGTCATTTTCCTGGCGGAAGACAAAGCGGAGGGCCTGAACGATGTGGCCATGCGCATTACAAGGCTGGCGTCCAAGCCTCCGATTCTGACGATTGTCACACCGGCGCCAGTGGGCACCGCGAATGCGCTGGAAAAGAGCATCAAAGACGCCGGATTGCAGGCCACGATCGTGTCGCAGCCGATGTTCTTCACCGATGGCTGCGCCGTCGAGGATTTCAACTGGCCTGACCGCCTGATTCTGGGATCGACCTCGAGTGAAGCCGTCCAGATGCTGAAGCAGATCTTTCATCCCCTGGTCATGCGCGGCGTCCCGGTTATTGTGACCAATCAGTCCACTGCGGAACTGGTGCGCGAAGCCGCGACCGCCTTCGTGGCGACGAAAATTTCCTTCATCAACGAAGTCGCCGCGCTCTGCGAACGCGTGAACGCGGACGCCGTGAACCTCGCCCTGGCGTTGGGTCTCGACAAGAAAATCGCTCCCCGCTGCCTGCAGCCCGGAGCGGGCATGGGCGGCGTGTTCGCCGAATCGGACATGGACTCTCTCGCGCAGTTGGCGCAGGCCCATGGCGTGCCGCTGAAAGTGCTCAGCGCCGCGCGCGACGTAAACCACTACCTCGCCGATCACCTGGTCGAGAAAATTGCCCTGGCCCTGAATTCCGTCGAGAACAAGGAAGTCGGCATTCTGGGACTGGCCTTCAAGCCGAACACCAATTCCGTGGCAGGATCCTCGTCCGTGCGTCTGGCCGAGACGCTGGTTTCAAAGGGTGCGCACGTGCGGGCATACGATCCCGTGGCGATTCCCGAAGCCAAGACGCGGCTTAACGGATCGGTACGTTATTGCGATTCCGCCTATGCCGTGGCGGAAGGGTGCGATGCGCTGGTCGTCGGCACCGGCTGGCCAGAGTTCCGCGCGCTCGATTTTGACCGCATCAAGCAGCTGCTGAAAAAGCCCCTCATTGTCGACACCAAGAACCTGCTGGACCCCACTCGCCTACGCGCCTTGGGATTCGAGTACGTCGGCGTAGGCCGCGGCCAAGGTTAAGTCATCACAAGGGATCACAACTCATGTAGGGACGGCCGCCTCGGCCGTCCAAGCCTGGGCGAAGCCCGGCGCACCCATAAGCAAATCCTGGCCCGGAGAGTGTCTTTGCCCGTCCCATGCAAGAAATCCTCAACTGGTCACCCGGCGCGGCGACCGTCACTCACCCCGCCGCCCGTCTGACATCCGCGCACCGCAATTGCTATAATCAATTCCAGTGGTGGGAATAGCTCAACTGGCAGAGCACCGGACTGTGGCTCCGACGGTTGCGGGTTCGATTCCCGTTTCCCACCCCAAGTTTTCAAAGGACCACGGACGGCCCACCAGGGCGCTAATCCGTCCGGCGCGGCGACCCATTCCACGGCACTAGAATCACGGCCCCGTAGCTCAACTGGATAGAGCATCAGACTTCGGATCTGAGGGTTGGGGGTTCGACTCCCTCCGGGGTCGCCATTGCATTCCGGCAAGGGCCATGTGGGGACAGCCGCCCTCGGCTGTCCGTCGAGCGAAGCTCGACTTGGTTTGATAGCGGCATCCCATTTAGGTGAAAGCGGAATCGGGCCTTCGGCCCGAGGACAGCCGAGGGCGGCTGTCCCCA
>JADGNP010000248.1 GCA_017883425.1 Candidatus Sulfotelmatobacter sp.
TGGAGGATTAGGAATCCGCAAGAAAAGGGCTGGCGTGCGCCCGGTTGGAGGTGTGAGAGAGTTGGTGGACCTGGCCGGGATCGAACCGGCGACCTCTTCCATGCCATGGAAGCGCGCTCCCAGCTGCGCCACAGGCCCACTATGAGGGACACTACGAGCTGTCCGTTGCGGACGGCTTAAGTATTCTCGCTGACCTCGCGCGGATAGTCAACGCGCCCAAATCCATTGGCAGCGGCCCCGCTTTGCCCGCTTGAGAAAAGGGTCTGCCCCGAACACAAAGCCTTTAACCGCAGAGCACGCCAAGAACAGCCGCGAAGGACGCAGAGAAGAACTGGAAGTGAGTGCGAAAGCAACCCCTGAATTCTTCCGTTTCTTTCCACAGGGTACTTCTGTCATAATTACTCGTGCACCCCACCTGCACCATTTTTCAAAAACAATTTAAAGCGAGGAAGAGATGCCAGCGAAGTACATCTTTGTGACGGGCGGAGTTGTGTCTTCCCTCGGCAAGGGACTGGCCGCGGCTTCCATCGGTTGCCTGCTGGAGAGCCGGGGAATGAAGGTCAACCTGATGAAGTTTGATCCCTATCTGAACGTGGATCCGGGGACGATGTCGCCGTTTCAGCACGGCGAGGTTTTTGTGACCGACGACGGCGCCGAAACCGATCTGGACCTGGGTCACTACGAACGCTTCACGCACGCCAAACTCTCCCGCGACAATAACTGGACCACTGGCAGGCTCTACGAGCAGATCATTGCCAAGGAGCGGCGCGGCGACTATCTGGGCAAGACGGTGCAGGTGATCCCGCACGTCACCAACGAGATCAAGGCAGCGATGAAGAAGGTCGCGCAGGACGTGGATGTCGCGATTGTGGAGATTGGCGGGACGGTGGGCGACATCGAGTCGCTGCCATTCATGGAAGCGATCCGGCAGATGCGGCAGGAACTCGGGCGCGAGCACACCTTGTTTGTACACGTGACGCTGGTGCCGTTTATTGCGGCGGCGCAGGAGCTCAAGACCAAGCCGACGCAGCACTCGGTGAAAGAACTTCTCAGCATCGGAATTCAGCCGGATATCTTGCTGTGCCGCACCGACCGTTTTCTGGCGAAGGAGATCAAGTCGAAGATTGCGCTGTTCTGCAACGTTGCGGATGAGGCGGTGATCACCGCGAAAGATGTGGCTTCCGTTTATGAAGTGCCGCTGGTGTTCGCCAATGAAGGGGTCGACACGCTGGTACTTAAGCTCCTGCACATGGAAGCGAAGGACCGCGACTTGTCGAAGTGGGAGGACATTGTCCACCGCGTCTACAATCCGAAGGACACGGTCACCATCGGCATCGTGGGCAAGTACGTAGAGTATGAAGACTCATACAAATCGCTGAAGGAAGCTCTGGTACACGGGGCGCTGGCGCACAACCTGAAGCTGCAAATCAACTGGATTGAAGCCGAGGGCCTGGAAGCTGCAGACGGCGACGGTTACGAAGCGCAACTCGAAGGATATGACGGAATCCTGGTGCCCGGAGGATTCGGCAAGCGCGGCATTGAAGGGATGCTGCTCGCGATCCGGTATGCGCGCGAGAAAAAAGTTCCGTACTTTGGCATTTGTCTGGGTATGCAGACGGCGTGCATCGAATTTGCCCGCAACGTGGTGGGGCTGGCAGAGGCGAACTCGAGCGAGTTCGATCCGGCGACGCCGCATCGCGTGATCTACAAGCTGCGCGAGTTACGCGGGGTGGAGGAACTCGGCGGAACGATGCGGCTGGGCGCGTGGCCGTGCAAGATCGAGCCCAACACGCTGGCCCACAGGATTTACGGGAAGCTGGAGATCAGCGAGCGGCACCGGCATCGCTACGAGTTCAATCGTGAGTACGAGGAGCCAATGGTCGCCGCGGGACTGCGCATCTCAGGGTCGACCCCGGATGGGACTTATGTCGAGATGGTGGAACTGCCCGACCATCCGCATTTTATCGGCTGCCAGTTTCATCCTGAGTTCAAGTCGAAACCATTGGAGCCGCATCCGCTGTTCAGCACGTTTGTGGGGGCGGCGTACGAGTATGGGGTGAAGCGGCGCGCGGAGAAGGAAGCCGCCGCGGTGGAGATGTTCCACCGGCCGGAGAAAGTCGCGCGGCGGTAGGGAAAAGATTTACCGCTGAGTTCGCAGAGAACACCGCGAAGAACGCCGAGAAGAACTTAAAGAGGGCTTTCAGAGTTTTCCCCTGCGACCGCGGGCGATGAAAGGGTTTGAGCTGACCACTGCATTCCAAGTCGGAGACGTTCATATCGGATCTGGCGATCTGTTCCTGATCGCGGGGCCGTGCGTGATTGAGAGTGAAGAGCACGCGATGCGGATGGCCGAGATCATCAAAGGCGTCACGCGGGCGCTGGGATTTCCGTTTATCTTCAAGGCAAGTTACGACAAGGCGAACCGCACATCGATCCGCAGCTTTCGCGGGCCGGGGCTGAAGGAAGGCCTGCGCATTCTGAAGAGGATCAAGAATGAACTCCAGGTGCCCGTGCTGACGGATGTGCACGAGACGGCGGACGTGGGCAAGGTTGCCGAAGTGGCGGATGTATTGCAGATCCCGGCGTTTCTCAGCCGCCAGACCGATCTGGTGGTGGCCGCCGCGCTGAGTGGGCGGCCGGTGAACATCAAGAAGGGGCAATTCGTCTCGCCCTGGGATATGCGGCACGCGGTGGAGAAGTGCCGTGACGCAGGCAACACCCAGGTCTTCCTGACAGAGCGCGGGGCCAGCTTCGGATACAACAATCTGGTGGTCGATATGCGGTCGCTGGCTATCATGCGCAAGTTTGCGCCGGTGGTTTTCGATGCGACGCATGCGGTGCAGTTGCCGTCGTCGCAGTCCGATGGGAATGGCCCGGCAGTGAGCGGCGGACAGCCCGAGTTCATCCCACTGCTGTCGCGCGCGGCGGTGGCGGCCGGTGTGGATGGAGTGTTCCTGGAGGTCCATGACAATCCGAAGGAAGCGAAGTCGGATGGGGCGAATGCGCTGGAGTCGACCAAACTGCGCGGAGTTCTGAAAGAGTTGCTGGCGGTGAGGAAGGCTCTGGCCGAAGCGCACGCGACGCCGTAGGCGAAGTCAGTTGTTGCGCGGGCGACTAGAAAAGATAAGGGGGCGGCTGGCGCCCGCCCCTTATTTACATCCAAACCTCAAACACTATTCGAGCACGAAGATGTTCTTCTTCGCGCACATCTCCTTTAGCACCTTGGGCCATACGGTGACGCTGACTTCGCCGAGGTGGGCCTTACGGAGCAAGAGCATCAGGGTGCGCGACTGGCCGATGCCGCCGCCGATGGAGAGCGGTAACAGGTTATTGACGATGCCCTGGTGATAGGGGAACTTGAGATTGTCGAGGAGGTTCGACATTTCGAGTTGGGTGCGCAGCGTTTCGGCGTTGACGCGGATGCCCATCGAACTGAGTTCGTGGCGGCGCTGCGTGACGTGGTTCCAGACCAGAATATCCCCGTTCAGTCCGTGCGTGTCGCGAAGGGTTTCCTTGCTGGTATCGGTGACCCAGTCGTCGTAGTCGGCGGCGCGCATCTCGTGAGGGAATCCGTCCTTCAGAGGCCAGCCAATGCCGATAATGAAAATGGCGGGATGCTTTTGCAGGATAACGGTCTCGCGGCGTTTGCGCGGAAGATCAGGATACATCGCGAGCAGTTCTTCGGCGTGAAGGAAGGTGAGTTCCTCGGGCAGGTTGGGGTAGCGCGGCTGGCGCAGTTCGGGGAACATTCCCTGAGCGAATTTCTCGGCGCCGACGAGGACTTTCCATATCTTGCGCACGATGGACTTGAGGAATTCCAGATTGCGCTGCTCGGCGGTGATGACGCGTTCCCAGTCCCACTGGTCGACGTAAGCGGAATGGTCGTGGTCGAGGAAGTAGTCTTTGCGCACGGCACGCATGTCGGTGCAAATGCCTTCACCGGAACGGCACTCGAACTGCTTGAGGGCCATCCTCTTCCATTTGGTGGCGGCCTGTACGATTTGGGCGTCGATGGGATGTTTGTCGCGGTCGTTGGAGATGTGGAATTGAATGGGAGTGCGGGAACCGTCGCGATCGAGCATGTCGTTGACGCCGCTTTCCGCGTCGACGATCAGAGGGACCTCAACCATCATCAGGCTGAGTTCTTTACATAGATTGTCTTCGATATAACGCTTTATGTGGAAAATTGCCTGCTGGGTCTCCTTGGGAGTCAGCAGCGGGTTGTAGTCCCGGGGCAGGATCTTTTTCAGTTCGACGTAGTCGCCAATGCCGGGGCCGGCCAAGTCGGCTTTCTTGCTGGCTTGGGAATCGGTTGGGGGCGCGCTGATATCTTGGGCAGCGTCTTGCTCACAACTCTCGGTCGGATTTGTGGTGCCATCGTCTGAAATAAAAAGGCTCATAAGTAATTGCTCCTTCGACGCGGAGTGTTCCGCTGTCGTAGTGGCGAATCGTGTACGAGGTGGCCCCTCGTTGAAGGGACGCCCCTTTTCAGTAGGGCGCAGTGATGCTTACCTGAGGATTGTAGTCGCTAAGATGGGAAAACTTCAGATGATCTGAACTTAGTTTCAGGGAACCTGAAAGAGGAGAAGAATGCACCCTCAATATAACCGGTGCACTTAGGTGGCCCTCTGCATCGACGCGTAACCTATTGTATCGATACGTCAGAAAGCAGATCCGGCAACGCAGAGTCTGGGGTCCACCGTGTAATTCTGGCGGAAAGCAAGGACAAAGGAATGACAGTCACAACGGTGGGGCAGTGGGCAGTTACTGCGGCGAATGCCGGCCTATCGGCAGGTCTCTATTTCGGTGAGGGTCAATGGGCGCCGGCTCGTGTGTTAGATTGAACTGCTTGCCATGAAGCACGTTGCCAACTGGGCCTTGAATATCGCCGCTCTGCAGGGGGCGAACTACGCGGATGTGCGCACCGTCGCGCAGCGGAGCCGCGCTCTCACGACCAAGAACGGGAAGGTGGGTAGTGCATCCGACGCGGAGTCGGTCGGCATGAGTGTGCGGGCGATCGCTGATGGGGCGTGGGGATTCGCTGCGTCCGCGGAACTGGGACGCGGCGCGGTGGAGGCGACTGCTGCCAGAGCGGTTGAGATCGCTCGTGCCTCGGCAAGAGTCAAGAGGGAGGATGTGCGTCTGGCTCCGGAAGAGCCTGCCGTTGCGGAGTGGAGCACACCGTACAAAGTTGATCCATTCACGGTCTCCGTCGAACAAAGCATCGAGCTGCTGTTGAAGATTGACGCGGAGTTGCGTTCGGTCGCCGGGATTACCCTGGCGGAGGCGAACTTGAACTTTAACCGCGAAGAGCAGTGGTTCGTGTCGTCGGAGGGCGCCGACATTCACCAGACCAAGCTCTCGACGGGTGCGGGATATGCGGCGTATGCGTTTGCCGGGAACGAAATTCAGAAGCGGTCGTACCCGAATTCTTTTGGCGGGCAGTGGCAGAACAAAGGATATGAACTGATCGAGGAGTTGAAGTTAGTAGAGAATGCGCGGCGCATCGGGGAAGAAGCGGTCGCGCTGCATAAGGCGGATCAATGTCCGGAAGGGAAATTCGACATCATCCTCGACAGCTCGCAGCTCGGATTGCAGATCCATGAATCGGTCGGACATCCGATTGAATTGGATCGCGTGCTGGGGATGGAAGCGAATTTTGCAGGGACGTCGTTTCTGACAATCGATAAGCTGAGGAAGTTGCGCTACGGCAGTGAGCTGGTGAATGTGGTCGCCGATGCGCGGCAGGAGCATGGCCCGGGGCTGGGAACTTTCGGCTATGACGACGAGGGAGTGCCGGCGCGATGCACGCCGATCATCACGAGTGGGCTGTTCACCGGCTATTTGAGTTCACGGGAGACCGCGCACACCATTGGCGAGAACCGGTCGGGCGGAACGCTGCGCGCCGAGGGATGGAACCGGCTGCCGATGATTCGCATGACGAACATCAGCCTGCTGCCGGGAGAAAAACCTCTGAGCCTGGAACAATTGATCGCGGCTACCGACCACGGCATCCTGATGCAGACGAACCGCTCGTGGTCCATTGACGACAAGCGCTATAACTTTCAGTTCGGCTGCGAGATCGGATGGGAGATTCAGGGTGGCAAGCGCGTGCGCATGGTGAAGAATCCATCGTACTCGGGGATTACAACGGAATTCTGGAATTCGCTGGATGCGATTTGCTCGCGCGACGAGTGGACTCTGTGGGGAACTCCGAATTGCGGGAAAGGCCAGCCGCAGCAGGTGATGGGGACGGGGCACGGGGCGGCGCCGTCGCGGTTTCGGGGGATCAAGGTGGGGAGCGCGTTTAAGAACAGCTGATTTCACCACGGAGACACTGAGTCACGGAGAATTGCCAGAACTGGGTTGACAAATGTTTTTGGGGCCGAAGAAAGCGCCTCCTCAGGGGCTAAAGCCCACATTCTGAGCGGCCCTGGACGGCACGGCTGAAGCCGTGCCCTTCCCAGAGCCTAATTATGAAACCAGTTCTAGGCAATTAAGCTGAATGCTAACTAAGGAACAAGCCGGCGAAATTTTTGACCGCATCAAGAAACTCTCGACCTCAGATGAGGTCGAGGTGCTTTTTTCTGGCGGGCGGTTTGCGCTTACGCGCTTCGCCAACAACACGATTCACCAGAACGTAGCCGAGGAGAATCATGTCGTCTCGGTCCGCACCACGTTTGATGGGCGGACGGCGCGGGCTTTCACCAACAAGTTTGATGAAGAGAGCTTGCGGCAGGTCGTGCGGTCGGCGGAGAGTCTGGCGAAGGTGCAGCATCCTGATCCTGATCTTTTGCCGATGCCTGACTCACAGGAGGCTTCCGGCAGCGCGGGCGGGGGCGCCCGCGCCACACAGACACCTTCCCGACACTTTCAGCAGACTGCGGGCATTACTCCTGAACTGCGGGCGGAGGGCGTCAAGAAGATTGTCGGCGTGGCGGAAAGGCGCAAGCTCACTACTGCCGGAGTTTTCTCCAGCGGGGAATCGATCGAGGGCATCTTCAACTCGCGGGGATTGAGCAACTGGCACACGCAGACCTCGGCTGAGGTCTCGATCACCATGCTGGCGGGCGATTCATCCGGCTGGCAGAAGGCGAACTCGCCGGATGCGGGGAATCTTGATCCGCTAGCGCTCGCCGAGATTGCGGCGCAGAAGGCGCTGGACTCGGCGCGTCCGCGGGAGATTCCGGCAGGGAAGTACACGGTGATCCTGGAGCCGGCGGCCGTGCTCGACATCGTGGGATTTATGTTCTGGGATTACTCGGGCATGGCGATTCTCGACCAGCGCTCGTTTCTCACGGGACGGATCGGTACAAAATTGTTCGGCGACAACATTACCATTTCGGATGATGTGGCGCATCCTCAGCAGACAGGCTCTCCGTTCGATGGAGAAGGTGTACAGCGGCAGAGAGTGGGGTTAGTTGAAAACGGAATCGTGAAGCGCGTCGTGTACGCGCGGGCGACGGCGGAGAGAATGAAGAACTCGGAACATAGAGACAAGGCTGGTCCGATCGATGCGACCGGCCACGGTTTTGCGTTGCCGAACGAAATGGGAGAGATGCCGCTGAACATCGTATTCGCCCCGGGAGGCGATCCGCAGACCGTCGAGCAGATGATCGCTTCGACGGAACGGGGAGTGCTGGTGACGCGGTTGTGGTACATCCGCGAGGTGGAACCCTTTGAAAAGATGCTTACCGGAATGACGCGCGACGGTACGTTCTACGTGGAGAATGGGCGGGTGCAGGGTGGAGTCCGGAATTTCCGCTTCAATGAGAGCCTGATTCACATGCTGTCGAACGTGGAAGCCATGAGCATCCCGGTCCGGTCTAGCGGGGAAGAGTCGTTTGACATGGTGGTTCCGGCGATGAAGG
The DNA here is from genome assembly GCA_017883425.1 of Candidatus Sulfotelmatobacter sp. GTDB lineage: Bacteria > Acidobacteriota > Terriglobia > Terriglobales > Acidobacteriaceae > Sulfotelmatobacter. Next base: position 7,872 of record JADGNP010000248.1, read on the forward strand.
TGAAGGAGTTCAA
>JADGNP010000249.1 GCA_017883425.1 Candidatus Sulfotelmatobacter sp.
CCTTCGCTTCGTGCTTCTCTGCCAACTCTTTGTCTCGTCCGACACGATATTTCTGGAAGTCAGCCAGTAGCCAGTCGACGAGCCAGTTCGGAAGCTCAGCGACAGGCGAGTCGTCGATGCAGGCATAGACCTCGCCATTGTCGCGTACCGAACCTGCACCGACGACGAGAGAACCGCCACCGACACCTTTGATGTCGTACAACGTCGGATGCATCAGCAGTCCGCTTCGGCTTCGTTCGAGCCGCGTGAAGTCGCGGACGTTGATATTCTTCGCGTTCCAAGACCCGAATCTCTTGAATGAATACGGTATCTGCGTGAAGTAAAGGTGCCGCTTGTACGACGCAGAGTCAGGGCGTGAACAGACGGTATACGTCTGCGGCATTTTGTGCCCTGTCTTCTCGATGCGCTCGACAACGCCCTCAGCATCAATGTCCAAGAACATGTGACGACCGACACCGCGTTTTCCGACAACTCCGACGTTGTGATTGGGGTAGTACTTTGCGTGCCTTAGAACCTCATCGGGCGTCGTCGCCTGATGGTTCTGCCAGTTTCGCATCACTCCAGATTTCGTCTCTGGATGAACGGGAGTCACTCGGAAGCCTCGATTGACGAGTGGAGTTGCTATTGAAACGAAATCGATCTGGCTCATTGTCAGCATCACCCTTCTACCACGTGGCTCCCCTCGGACTCGATGGTCACCTTCACCGGAATACCCAGTTCAGAGAATACGCTTGGGAACTTCCAAATTGTTCGCGAACACGTTGAGCATCGGCGTCGCCGGGCTGTACTCGCTGAAGGCCGTGCTGCCTGCGCTCGTTCTCAAGATGAGCCACGAAGGCATGCCTGTGGCATGGACAGGACGCAGGCTGGATTGGGAGTCGCTTCTATGTTGGATCGAGCCGAGCAAGAGAACCAAGAAAGCTCTGCTGGATTATTACGGACAACACGCTGGCGCTGATCAAACTCGTAGACTCCAGCTAGCATCAACCTAACCGGCCGGAGGCGGCGGCTTGGATAGCCTTTTCCTGGGACGTCACACTTTCGAGCGCGCTTGCTGCACCATCTCCACCAGAATATTTCTGGTTTCTGCCGGGTTGCTCACTTCTCGCAAGAATGCAATGCGAGCGCCCCGTATACCATCTTGGGTTTTCAATCGCACCTGAAAACCGAGGCGGTCGACCGCGGTCATCGTTGCTTCCTGCGCCTCAATGCGTGCAAATGTTCGGGCAAGCAAGACGAGCGCATCCTTGTGGTCGGCGTTCATGTGCTGAATGATTTCGGCCATTGAGTCAGCAAGAGGGTCGGTTTGGCTGCGGAGATATTCGGAAGCAGATACCCAGCCCATCACCCCGAAGCCGCCCACATAGTAAACGTCCACCACGTCCAAGCGGTAAAAAGAAAAGTCTTCAAAATCCACCCAATACTTGCTGTTGGCATAGCACGCCAGGTAGAGCTTGCGGGTCTCGGCCACCTCCGCGTCCGGTACCGGCAGAACATTTCCTACCAGCGTGACCCTGGATGCTCCGAGCGGATCACCGCCGGCGTCCTCCTGGGTCACAAGCAAGCTGGCGCGCGGGTCGGCCTGCAAATTCTGCGTATGCATAGCCATCGTGCTGATGAGGAAGATGGGACGGCCATGATCGTCCAACCCATAGGGCATCACGGAACCGAACGGGAACCCAGGCTGTTTCCGCGACAGGCTCGAGAGGCTGCCGATGCGGCCCAAATACATCAATGTGCGCGCACGTTCGGCGAACGTGGGCTCAGGAACCGGAGGCTGGTCACTCGCTGGCCCAGGCCCTGCATGTTTTCTGCTGGATGAGGTAGTCATCACGGTCTTGTCTCCTACGATTCTTCGTCTGGCGGACCCGCGGCGCCGGCCAGATCCTGAGGCCTGATCTTCTCGACGTTGAACCTGGCTACACGCTCGCGCATTGTCTTCAGAACATCTTCGAGCGGCGGGGCGTCGCCCTTGATCCATCGCAACGGGTTGATGCGCGCAACAACAAAGGAACGCAAATATGGACTCATCAGTCCGCGATCCTTCAGCTTCTTGACCACTGCGGCGACTTTCTCCTCGAGTTCCAGCACCATGGTGGCGCGCTTCTCATGTTGCTTGAGGGCGGTGCGCAATGGGTCATCACTGAAGTCCTCAAGGCGACGCAGAATTGGATGGTAAGCGCCCCCGCCAAAGCGCGTTACCCGTTCGTAGCACACGCCCAGGGTGACAAGTGCGGCCTGATCGAGATAGAAGGCAAAACCAGACTCGGGTCGCGAGCCATCTTCGTCAACCAGGCCACGGTAGATCCGTATGACTTCCAGTGAGCGCTCTTTGAGGTTATGTGCTTTCTCCGTGTTCAGAGCCAATATCTGCCACGCAACCTCGCGTTCCGCGACGACGAGCGCCGTGATGGACTTTGCCCCAAGGCGCCGCATGGCCTCGAGGCGATGCCGGCCGTTTGGGGTCCAGAAGACGCCAGCGGGTGCGACGACCGCGATGACAGGGTCGAGAAAGTGCCCAGTCTTGCTAATGACGTCGGCGAGACGTTTGTGGTGAGCGTCGGAAAGGTCGCGTTGAAACGGCGTCGGTTCGATCTTATCGATGGGGAGAATCGCGAGCAGCGTCGGATGACCGCCAAGTGGTTCCCGGTACAGGCCCACCACGCAGCCCCCGGCTTTCTCGACCGCTTCCGCGGCGTCCGCGGCAGATCCTTCTGGTTGTCCTAACCGGCACTCTGCCGGCTCGAAGCCCTTGGTACCAGGCTTGGCTTTGCGAGGACGTCGTCGGGCTGGTGCACGCTTGACCATGGCAGAGACTCCATTCTAGTTCCGGGTGAACCGTCTTTAGTCCCCGACCACTGTCACCACGACGGTGCGCTGCCGACCGCGCACGTCGCATTCCAGATGAAAAATTTGCTGCCAGGTCCCGAGCACGAGCTTGCCATCAGCGATGGGTACGGCCAGCGAAGGTCCGAGCAGCGTCGCCTGTAGATGCGAATGACCGTTGCCATCATGCCACGCTTGTTCGTGGCCGTAGTTGCGGCTCGGCGGAATGACCTTGTCCAAAATGGCGGGCAGGTCACGCTGCAGACCGGGCTCAAACTCAATCGTGCCGACCGCGGCCGTGCTCCCAACGTTGAAAACGTGCACTGTGCCAGTTTGAATTCCCGAGGAGTTCACGACCGCAACGACTTGCTCTGTGAGGTCATGCATGTCCCCGTGGCCCTTAGTGCTGACAGAAATCTGCTGTTGATAGCTCATGATGCAGTGACCAGTCCCTAAAAGTCTCCCTGTGCTCAGTTACAACCCGTCAATATACACGCCCACAGATGAACATCGCTGGTCGGGCAGCCGATGCATAGGCTGGCGGTTGTGCGGCGGAGAAGTGATGGTGGCGATCTGAACTCGGACCGCGCTATCCGGTGTACCGCGTCTTCGGGCCGCGGTCAACGTTGCGCGACGACTGGGAGAGGGCAAGGGCCACGCAAAATTCGAGGCTTCGGGCCTCGAATTTGCCGTGAGGCTCGCGGGGGCGGTGCGATGCCGGGGGTCGCCGGGCTCCAGCCCGCGCGGTTTGCGCTGGGGTTGAGTGCTGTCTTTCGGACGACTCCCGGCCTGCTTCCTTCTAGGACAAAAACATGCACGAATGCAGTGACTGGGCTCACTGTGGGCACTCGTGAATTGGAAGAATATTCTTAAGTTCTTAAGTTGCGGTTCTCTTCTCTTTGGCAGCTTTGAATTTCGCCCAACGTGCCCGTTGGGCGACAGCAATTTTCTTCCGCGCTGCGGCTGAGAGTGTCCGTTTTCGGGGCGACTTCGCCGCACCATTTGCCCTCACGGCCTGTCCCCGCAACTTAGCCCAACGCGCTCGCTGGGCCGCCGCAATCCGTGCTCGGGCAGCCACTGAAAGGTTTCAGTCACTGAGGAAGATACACTCTAAGCAGAGAGGTTCTTTCATGACAGCTTCCAACGGTGGTTTCTTGCGCTTGGTATGGACACTGATCCTACTGTTCCTCTTCACTCCAGTCCTTGCTCAGCAGGATTCGCTGGTCCGCGTCATCGCCTTCGGCGCGCATCCGGACGATTGCGATCTCTCGGCCGGCGGTCTAGCCGCCAAGTACGCCACCTTGGGCTACAAGGTGAAGTTTGTCTCGCTTACCAACGGCGATGCTGGCCACCAGTCGCAGAGCGGCCAAACGCTAGCCGCCCGGCGGCGTGCGGAGGCGAAAGAGGCGGGTCGACGCATCGGAATCGAATATGACGTCCTGGACAGTCACGACGGAGAACTGCTTCCTACTCTTGCGGTCCGCCAGCAGGTCATCCGTAAAATCCGCGAATGGCAGGCCGACATTGTATTAGCGCCTCGCCCGAACGACTACCATCCCGACCATCGCTACACAGGCATCCTAGTACAGGATGCTTCTTACATGGTCACTGTGCCCGACATCGTGCCCGACACGCCTGCGCTTCGCAAGAACCCCGTGTTCCTGTATTTCTCCGATCGCTTCACGCGTCCCCAGCCGTTCCGGCCGGACATCGTGGTCTCGATTGACGATGTGTACGGCAAGAAGATCGACATGCTCGACGCCCACGTATCGCAATTTTATGAATGGTTGCCCTGGCACGACGGACAACTGGACCAGGTCCCAAAAGATCCGGCGGAGCGGAAGAAGTGGCTCGCCAGTAACCGTTCGAAGAGCGAGCCTCCGGAATGGCGCGAGGCGCTCCAGAAGCGGTATGGCAGCGACGCTGCGCATATCGTGCATGCCGAAGCATTTGAAATCACCGAATACGGGCGGCAACCCGACGAGGATGAAATTCGCAAGCTCTTTCCATTCTTCCCTGCGAAGTAGCGCTGCTGTCGCAGGCGGCAGCAGAAAGGTCATCATGAAACGGCATCTTGGATTACTTCTAGTTGTTTTCTCTTCGTCCCTGTTCGTGGCGCAATCTTCTGCTGGTGTGTTGAAGGTCCTGACCAATCATCTGGGATACGAAACCGGCGGACCGAAGCACGCGGTGATCGTCGGCAAGGCAAGTGATAGCGTCTCCGCTTGTGTCCTAAAGGATGAAGCTACCGATCAGGTAGTTCTGGCGATCACACCCAAAGCAACCGGGCCCGTTCAGAAGTGGAGAGACTGGTACTTCTGGACTCTTGATTTCGACTCGTTTGCCACCGAGGGCAAGTACTACTTGGAATGCACGGCGAATGCGGCAAACATCCGGTCGTTTCCGTTCTTGGTGCAAAGCGACTTGCTGGAGCGCAGCACAATTTCCGATGTCATCTACTACTTCAAAGACGAGCGCAGTTCGGGCGAGATGGACAAGGCCGATAGCCACTTGCGCTTTGAGGGTACGAAAGGCGGCACGATCGACGCGCACGGTGGGTGGTGGGATGCCACGGGCGATTACGGCAAACACTTTTCCCACCTGTCCTTCTCGACATACTTCAATCCCCAGCAGATTCCGCTGGTGGTCTACAGCCTGCTTAAGAGCCATGAGCAGGCGAATCGCCGTAATCTGCAAGGGTTTGCCCGATACAAAACGCGCCTGCTGGATGAAGCCATGTTCGGGGCGGACTATTTGGTGCGGATGAAAGTTCCAGGGGGATCCTTCTATCGTTCGGTATCGACGGGCAGCGTAAAGCAGGTTCCCGAAGAACGCGAAATTGCCGGCGAGATGAAGCGCTTTGGCATCGAAAGCGCCCCAGGCCAGGGTGCTGCCGGAATGGTCGAGAGCGCTAACAATGACCGGGAGTATGAGGTCAGTTATCGCTCCGGAGGAGGAATCGCGATTGCCGCACTGGCGATGGCGAGTGCACACCCTGTAGCCGGCCAGGTTCGCAGCTCGGATTACCTGAAGGCCGCTGAGGACGCCTTTGATTACCTAGAGAAGAACAATCTCAAACTCACCAACGACGGCAAGGAAAATATCGTTGACGACTATTGCGCACTGGCAGCCGCGACCGAACTCTACCGGACGACGCACACCGAAAAGTACAAGCAAGCTGCCGACCACCGCGCCAAGACTCTGATGGCTCGCCAGATCAGTGCTGGAGGCTACCAGAACTACTGGCGGGCGGCGGATGGTCAGCGTCCGTTTTTTCATGCTTCCGACGGCGGTTTTCCGGTCGTGAGCCTGCTCTACTACTCCGAGATCGCCGATCCCGCGGCAAAAGAGCAGGTGTTAGGCACGGTGAGGAAGTCTCTGGCGTTTGAACTCGCGATCACTTCTGAGGTGAATAACCCGTTCGGTTACAGCCGCGAATACGTGCAGGACAAGACGGGATTGCGCCACACCAAGTTCTTCTTCCCACACGATAGCGATGCGGCTCCTTGGTGGCAGGGTGAGAACGCGCGTCTGGCTTCGGTCGCGACCGCAGCGCGTCTGGCGGAACTCGCCTTCCCGCAGGATGCGGCCCTTCGCAAACAACTGGAGACCTTTGCCATCAGCCAACTGAACTGGATCCTGGGATTGAACCCATTCGATTCGAGCATGTTGAATGGCGTCGGCCGCAACAATCCTCCTTACATGTATTTTGACTCGTGGGAATTCACCAACGCGCCGGGCGGAATCTCGAATGGGATCACCAGCGGGTTCCACGACGAGAGCGACATCGACTACCTGCTGCCCTACCGGCAGACGGGCGCTGACAATGACTGGCGGTGGGGGGAGCAATGGCTGCCACACGCGGCCTGGTATCTTCTGGCGGCTTCAACGGGAAGCGATACGACCCGCTAATAAATAATATGGAGTAGGCTGCGGAGGAGATATTTTCGAATTGCGAAAGGTGGCGGTTGGCTGAAGCCTGCCACCGGGACCATCGAATTCGGCTGATAGGTCCAGTTCCTCGGTTCGAATCCACGCACCACAATCTTCTTTACTGGACCACGCATTGCGGTACGCTGATGCGCAATCTCGGCTGTTGCTTCTCACGACCCAAAACTTGAGCAAAACTTGGGCAAAGAATCGACCCCGAATAGGGTTGAAATTGAGTGTAGAGGGGTGCAAGAGTCGTCGAATCAACAACAAGTTAGATTGACCGCTTGGGCTCATAACCCAAAGGTCGGTGCACAAGGAAGCGATAGTGATCGCCGTCCTGAATGGCAGCGGGAAGCTGATCCTGGAAACCATCCTGGAAACCAAAGCCAGCAGCATTCTGCAGTTTCTCCACGGTCTACGGGGCGAGCTGCATGTGACCTGGGAAGAAGGCACCTGGGCGGCCTGGTACGACTTCGGGGAATTGGACGAGATTTCTCTAGCTTACGCGATCACGATCCATAAGTCGCAGGGCTCGGAGTTTCCAGCAGTCGTGATCCCGCTCGCCACGCAGCACTACATGCTGCTCCAGCGCAACCTGATCTACACGGGCATCACGCGGGGCAAGCGGCTGCTCGTGCTGATAGGGCAGAAGAAGGCACTTGGCATCGCGGTCCGCAACGACCGTCCACAAAGGCGATACTCAGGGTTGCTGGCGAGTCTGAGAGTGGGGTTAGCTTCGAACTCCGCACTGCGATAGTATGGCGCGAGAAGTTGGAGGCAGCGGGACAAAGGGGAATGACCATGACTTGGTTTCTTGCGTTGACGCTCATTTTTGCAGGACTCTTAACGCCAGCTTCCGCCGCTCGTTCATCTTCATCGACTGGCTTGCTGCTCGTCGCCAATAAAGGTGACCAGACTCTTGGTCTCATTGATCCAACTGCTGGACGGCAGGTTGCGACCATCGTGGCGGGAGGCGTTACTGGTCATGAAGTTGCCGCGTCCCCAGATGGCAGGCGGGCATTCGTACCGATCTACGGCAACTCTGGAGTCGGTATGCCGGGCACGGACGGAAGCACCTTGGCTGTGATCGATCTCGGCGAGCACAAGCTGA
>JADGNP010000250.1 GCA_017883425.1 Candidatus Sulfotelmatobacter sp.
TCCCCCAGGGCCTCGGCATCGTGGCCCTGTGCGCGCTCGATTACGCTCTCCAGATCCCGCCCCTCCATCGGTTTAGCTTTGACCTCGCGGGGCTGCGGCCCTTTCGCTTTGTTCCTCTTGCCGTCCATTAAGCAATACGCTGGAGATCGAAGGAAGTTACATACATTTTAGGGGGACGAAGGGACCCCAGGCTGGACGCCGAGCCCTGGTTGCGCCTAACTGTTGTTAACAGGCGTGGCTGTTGAAAAAGTCCATTTTCGTCAAAACAGCCAAATCTGGGGGGATGGAAAATGTCTAGGAAAACCGAGAAAGTCGTTTGTAGGGCTTCCTATATGCAATTTTTTTTCGGCCATTTTCTGGTGAGTGAGTTTTTCAACACCCACGCCTGTTCTCGTCAGTCATCAAGTGAACTCCTCTCAGTTGCTCTTTTCGGTTGGGAGACGCCTGTTGAGCGTGCGGCAGATCCTGAGCCCAATGAAAGCGGGACTGGCGGGCCAGAGAGCACCTTCGGAAGCTGAAATCGCACACTTCAAATCACAGGCGAGAGCAGAATTGCCAACTGGAATATCTTGAACTTCTGCGGTTCAGCAATGATGTAAATGGGCCTGGGTAGTTTCTAATCCGTCGGCCATTCATACGGAAACAGCTTGGCCGCGTCTGCTGGAGTCAAGGTGACTCCCGCCATCTCCGCGGCGTGGGCAAGCACGGGGTCGCGGTCGTTCGCTAGGTCTGCAGCGGTCGGAAGGATTGTCTCATCCGGTATCACGCCTGTGTGCTCAAGGCTGTTCCCGTCGGTCATGACCATCTCGGCAACCGCAACCATGACCCCATAGAAACGAAAAGTATCCCCGTTGATAAGGGAAATAATTCTGGTTTCATGGTTAAACTCATTCGCCTCCATAACAGAGCCAGACGTGCGGTCACCCAGGATGGTTCCGCGTTTTTCGATTTGGACAACTCGGGCAAACAGCTCGGCGGCTGATGCTGACTGGCTGTCCACCAAAACGGTCAGTTCCCCGGCGAAAAGATGGCGGTGGTTACTCTTGGCTATCACAGGCTTGCTGGTCTTTCGCATGATCCGGTCCGCAATCTTAACGTCCCTGTCGAAGACACTTCCAAGAAGAGCTTGGAGAATAGATTCTTGGCCGCCCTGATTTCCCCGTAAATCCACGACGAGGGTCTTGTGCCCCTGCGCCTTGTCAATCATGTCATGGACATTCGATTCTTCTGAAAAGTCTGGAAGCTTTAGGATCGCCAAGTTACCATTTATTTCAACATACCGTGCCCGTCTCAAATGTCTCTCGCGCCGCTGCTTTGCAATATCCCGCTCAAAGACGCTAATAACCGGCTCGGTCTGCCGGTTGCTTGCCATCACTTCAACCTTGCGGATGACGCCGGACGGTGCACGTAGGTCCATGCGCAGTGAGAACTGTGGTTGCAACACGTTAAGGACATACTCCATCTTCCACAGACTTTCTCGCGCTGGCGTGAACCCCTCGATAGTCAATACCTCGTCCCCGGGCTTCAGACCTTTGGTCTGTGCGTCGCCCCCTAGTTTAACTTGGGTCACATAACAACGGTTTCCAACCATCTGATAGCGCCAGTCGTATTCAGCCCGGACCACATGTGTAGGCGGAAGAAAGAATGTGTGAGAATCATTCAAGGTCTCAAGCACTGCGGCTATCTCCAGGTTTATCGTGCTGAGCGATGTTGCCTTTTCGATTTTCTCTTTGGCCTCACGGACCTTCGCACTCCAATCGATACCGTGCAACTTTGGATCGTAATAGTGCTCGCGGACGTCGGACGCGACGTGCCATAACATTTCCTGCTTCTGCTCGCGATCGCGGCTGGAGATCTGAGACCATGCGAGCGCTGACAGCAGTCCAACCAGAGCCAGGCTTTTAATCAGGGCTTTATGCATAAACAAGGGTACCCGCATATTATCAAGAGTCTTCAACCGAATCAGCTCCGAGGAAACAAGCCTCGCGCTCAATTCAGGACACCCGGAAGGTAGTCAATCTGTTTCCTAGCAAATGCCCGTCAGTTGGTGAAAAATCCCCATTTCACTCATCTACCGTGAGTGAAAACAGTTTTCCTTTGGCTCACTTGTGTAACAGGCCTTTGCTCTCATTGAGAATTTGGCCGACTCGGGTCAATGAACGCAATCGCGATACTGCGAGCGCAATCGCGATACTGCGACAGCCTTCCCAAAGACGCAGCCCGGTGGACACGCATCGCAAATTCCTCCTCGTCATTGGACGACAGATGGCCGATGCCAGAGTTGGAGGAGAGGGGCAACTCGAAAAACGTCGGCGTAGCGGCGGTCCCCACTTCGTTGTTGGAAACCCGCCCGGCCCGGAATCCGTCTGCGGACTCAGCCTGCGTTCACGGAGCGCCGCCACTTTGCGTGCAACCAGACGAGGACCCCCAGCGCGCACAACTCGATCGGCCCAGGAGGAAGTATCTGGAAGCGCCAAAGACCGGCGTAGTCTATGGTCGCAGCGTATGCCGTCCATATCATCCCGGCTGTAGCGATCGCACTTCCGATGTGCTCTTCCCTGGAAATGCTGAATCGATGTCGCTGGCCACCAGTCTTGTGGGCGGCCTTGGGGACAGGCGCGTACGCCGGCTTCTGCGGCAGGTCAAGATAGCCGTCACGTCCCTCGTCCCAGTCGCCGTAGTCGCTCTGCGGGAGTTTGGTCACTCCTTACAGTGTCACGAGACGCGCTGTCACGCATGTTACTGAAGGGAATGGAGCAACGGTTGACCGTCTATCGAGTTTAGTTCTGGTCGCTGCTGATTTAAGCTGCGATGTGACTGTGGTCACGCCCGACTGGTCAATCAGTGAAACGGGGCTGAAGTCCGAACTCCCGACGCAGCACGATGACCGCTACTATGGACGTTCGTCTCCGTCGTAGAGACCCACAGTGCGGCCCGACCCTATGGGCCACCTGACCTCGTTTGGAGTCTCACAGAACGGACAGATCACGGGTTGGAAGATTTCTCGGCTTCCATCGGTGGAGCCTTCGATTTTGATGCGGCGTTGACACGCCGTGCAGTTGATCGTTCTCACCATCTGCTTCCCTCCGCTCCTCCAATCGCCGAATCGGTGACCGTCATCCTCGGTTGGACTGGGCACGGACCACTGACCTTGAGCCACGTCAGCGCCTCTTTCGTTCCAATCCATGAGTGACTCTACGTTATGGCCGATTTCCCACTCTCGGAATGGCCTGATGGTGAGGGTATACGGCACAGGCGTGCCATTTCACTGGAGATACAAAGACAGGTCAATCCAGTGAAAACACGGTGATTGCGTCAACTGAGCAGCAGCACGAGGATTCGATGTGCTTGCGTGTCTCAATAGGTCGGCCCCCCGCTGGGGGTCCGTGCTGGCTCAAGACAGGATCGGAGTCCGGCTGCCAAGACCGGGTTTCCCATCACACCGAACCGTGATGCCGCTTACTGCAGGGCGTAGCCAACGCAAGGTAGCGTAAGCTTGACGCTCCGAGACCTTCCTCATTCAGCAAGCGGGCCCCGCAAGATCAAATCAAGAACTCGGAAATATCGGGCTTTCCCCTATCTCGAAAGGAGTTTCCGATGAGAAGAATATTCTTACTGGCGGCAGCATTCCTTCTGTCGGCTGGCGCGGCTTCCGCGCAAACGACGCAGACGTGGTCCCCAGGTTGGGACCTTTTCAGCGAACCTCTTGACTTCAACCGCAGCTATGTCAAGTGGTCCGTGTCCCCGACGCGTGCGTTGACGGTGACCTATAGATTGGTGGGCGCGAAGCCCAGCAAGCTTTATCAGGTGGGTGTTGCCATCTTCTGCGACACGTTTCCCGCGACCTTCGGCCAGTTTCCCGTGGAGAACGGCGGCGGCACCTGCGCGTCGATCACACGGCAAGGGGTCACCGCAACCCTCAAGTCGGTTGAATTCGGTGTCGTTACCACCGACAGGCGCGGCAACGGCTCGTTTACGCTCGCTGTCGGCCCGATTACCTCGGGCACGTATACCCTCGAATTCCAGGCACGCGATGGTGCGGGTTGCAATTTGACCGGCAGCTGTGGGGTCTGCGCCCTGGATTTCCAATCGCCCGGCCCAATATTTGGAGATGCAACCACGATCACGGTGCCTTGACGCGGCATCGCAGGGATGGTCGCCGTCAGAGGGTTTGCACGCGCGCCCGGCGTCGGGCTGGCCGTCGGTCACGAAGCATCGTCGAACAAGGGACGTTCGCTCCATCCTCAAAGCGATGCTACCGAGAGAACGGTTCGGGCGCTTCGAGTTTTCATAAGGGTGCGCATTTTCTCGCGTTCCGTGCGCGCAGCAACCGGGGTAAGCCGGAACGTCAGAATCCGGACTCCCACTTGAGATTCCACAGCCAGCGGCTGATTTGTGCTCCCAAGACCCACGTCCTGCCATCGCCACGCTTGCTGCCACTCATCTCAGGTAAACTATCCGTGGCTCCCTTCGTCCCAGCAAAATGATCAATGGCAAGCGCATTGCGGTCGTCATGCCCGCCTACAATGCGGAGAAGACTCTTCAGGTCACGGTAGGAGAAGTGCCTGACCTCGTGGACATCCGCATTCTGGTCGACGACCACAGCTCCGATCAGACCGTGGATCTCGCCCACCGCCTGGGCTTGTTCGTCTTCCAGCACGACCGCAACTACGGCTACGGACGCAACCAGCAAACCTGCTATCGCGAAGCTTTGGTCGCGGGCGCGGATGTCGTCATCATGCTTCATCCCGACTATCAGTACACGCCGCTGCTGATCACGGCGATGGCCAGCATGGTCGCTTACGACGTGTATGACGTGGTGCTGGGATCGCGCATCATCGGAGGCCGCGCCCTGCGCGGCGGCATGCCCATTTACAAGTACATCGCCAACCGCCTGCTCACCGCCTTCGAAAATTTGTTTCTCGGCATAAAACTTTCCGAGTACCACACCGGATACCGCGCCTTCAGCCGCAAGGTGCTCACCGAACTGCCGCTGCTGGAAAACTCCGACGACTTCGTCTTCGACAATCAGATGCTGGCCCAATGCGTGCACTTCGGCTTCCGCATTGGAGAAGTCTCCTGCCCCACCAAGTATTTCGAGGAAGCCTCGTCCATCAACTTCCGCCGCAGCGTGAAGTACGGTTTCGGCGTGCTGGCCACCACCTTCCAGTTTGGGTTGCAGAGGATCGGCCTGGTTCATGTGCCGCGCTTCAGCGACAAAGGGCGCAAACTCGAAGCGGGCGGCGACACCTACTACGCAGCCCGCTCCGAAACCGTGCGCCCGGCATAGCTCCAACGTGGCCCCGACTGAGCGCCTGTACTTACGCATTTCCGTCAACGGAGAGAACATGCTCACCAACATGAAGAACATGGCGCGGCTGCTTGGGTTGACTGCGCTTGCCATGCTGGTGCAGGGATACCACCCGGGCCTCGAGGACGATGCGTACTACCTGGCGGCGATCAAGAACAACCTGAACCCGGCCTTGTTTCCGCACGACGCGGACTTTTTCCGGGTACTGTTCCAGGCAACCGCGTTTGACAAGCTGATCGCGTTGTCCCTGCGCTGGACTCACGTGCCCCTGGCATGGGGACTTTTCGGTTGGCAGTGTGCCGCAATTTTTCTGGTTCTCTGGGGATGCTGGCGAATCGCCCGGCGGTGTTTCGAGGAAACGTATGAGCAGTGGGCCGCGGTAGCACTGGTGGCTGCGCTGCTGACCCTTCCTATCGCAGGCTCAGGGCTGAGTTTGACGGACCAGCACCTGCATCCGCGGGCGTTGGCTACGGCGCTGATTTTGGCGGCGATCGTCGCCGTGCTCGACGGGCGGCGAGTGCTGGCGGGCGTCCTGCTGCTGGCGGCCTTTCCCCTGCACCTCAACATGACGCCGTTCGGCGTGTCCTATTGTCTGTTTCTGATGTGGAAGCCGCAAAAGACGGAGCATCCCCCGACCGCAGCCCTCGCGACGTTGCTCATACCGTTAGGCTGGTTGTTCGAGCCATCGTCGGATGCATGGCGGCAGGCCGAGGCTACCCGGTCATTTTACTTTCTGCTGCACTGGCATTGGTATGAGTGGTTGGGGGTAGTCGCCCCGCTGGCTCTGCTGTGGTGGTTTCGGTCACTGGCGCTCGGACGGCGCTCCACGGTCATGGCGAGGATGGCGGAGCGCATGGTGTACTTTGGCGTGTTCCAATTGGCGGTCGCGCTGATTCTTATGCTGCCTCCGCGCCTCGAGCGTCTACGCTCGCTCGAGCCCATGCGCTTCTTGCATCTTGTGTATGTCGTGTTTGTGTTGCTGTCGGGGGGATTGCTGGCGCGCTATCTGCTCAAGCGGCACGTACTGCGCTGGCTGCTGCTGTTCGTGCCGCTGTGCGCCGGAATGTTTTATGCGCAGCGCCAGCTCTATCCGGGGACCGTCCATCTGGAGTTGCCGGGCAGGCCCTCGGGCAATGACTGGGTGGAGGCGTTCCGCTGGATCAGCCAAAACACTCCGGTGAATAGCCAGTTCGCGCTCGATCCGCGATACATGGAAATGGACGGCGAGGACTACCACGGGTTTCGCGCCCTGGCGGAGCGGAGCGTGTTGGCCGACGCGGTGAAAGACCCGTGCATCGTCGTGCGAGTGCCGAGCCTGGGTCCGCGCTGGCTCCGGGAATTGGATGCGCAACGCGGCTGGCGCGACTTTCAAAAGCCGGACTTCTTGCGTCTCAAGTCGCAAACCGGAGTGGACTGGGTGGTACTGACAAATCCGCCGGTTGCGGGGATGACCTGTCCCTACAGCAATGAGCGCGTCGCAGTCTGCCGGGTGGAGTGAAGCAGTGAAGCATGCGCTGCCCGAAGTCAGGTTCGTACGCAGCAGCGGTTAGGGATCAGCCCTCAAATCCGGCGCGAGCGGAGCGATGCTCCTCGTGGGTGAGCCGGGATTCCGCGGTGCGCGAAAAAGGTTCGTCAAAGCCCAGAGTTTCCCGCACAAAATAAAGCGGGCGGCGCTTGTTCTCGCCGTAGGTTCGTCCGAGATACTCTCCGAGAATTCCAAGACACAATAACTGCGCGCCACCGAGGAGTAGCACAACCAGCACGACCCATCCCCAGGGCGCCATCCATCGTCCGTTTGCCAGCCCAATGCCTGCCGCAGTCAAGCCCCCCAGCAGCGCCAGGGCGGAAGCGGCCACGCCCATCACGGAAGCAAGGCGCAACGGCGCAATCGAGAACGACAAAATTCCGTCGGTCGCAAAGCGCGCCATCTTGAACAGCGTGTACTTCGAATCTCCGGCGTGGCGCGGTGCGCGATCGTAGGGCACGGACACTTGCTGGAATCCCACCCAACTCACCATGCCTCGCATAAAACGGTCGCGCTCCGGCATGGCCAGCAGGGCGTCCACTACCTTGCGATCCAGAAGCCGGAAGTCACCCGAGTCCAGCGGCATCGGGACGTCCGAAAGCCGGTTGATGAAACGGTAGAACCATTTCGCGGTCAGGGTTTTGAAAGCAGTTTCCCCATCCCTGTTTTGGCGGGTGCCGTACACGACGTCATGACCCTGGCTCCAAAGCGCTACCATCTCGGGAATGACTTCGGGAGGGTCTTGGAGATCGGCGTCAATCAGAACGACCGCAGCGCCTCTGGCGTACTCCAGCCCCGCGCTGATCGCGACCTGATGACCAAAATTTCTGGATAGCCTTACCACGCGGATCCGGGAATCGGAAGCGTGGAGCTCGGTCAGGATGCGGGGAGTGTTATCCCGGCTCCCGTCATCCACGAAGACGATCTCGAACGACCGGCCGATTTGTTCCAGGCTGGCGGTCAGGCGCCGCGTGGTTTCCGGCAGCACCGCATCTTCGTTGAAGCAGGGAACCACTACCGAGATTTCGGG
>JADGNP010000251.1 GCA_017883425.1 Candidatus Sulfotelmatobacter sp.
GACGAGGCGACGGAATTCCAGCAGCTTATCGGTGCGCTCGTCGGAAGCGGAATAGGAGCGTTCCTTCCAAAAAGGGATTCCGATGCCCCGCTCGCCTGGTACAAGGCGATGCTGGTAGCCGTTGGCTTAGGAATCATAGCCGAAGCTTTGGGATTGATTCTGGTAAATGGGAACAGTGAGTTTCGCTTGCTTGGATTTGAACTGGATCCGTATCAGCTGCTGCCTGCAAGCCTGGTTGGAGCACTGGTTGGTCTAATGGGATTTCGGAGCGCGGACAATTTCCTCGGAGTGTTTAAGAAGGACAAACCATGAACACGGTGAATCGCGATTCGGCCAAGTGGCTATGCAAGAGCACTCTCCTCGTGCTGCTCGGGCTCTGCGTTCTTAGGGCGCATGCGCAAATGGCCCCGGTGGCGCCCGCACAGCGCTCAGACAGAGGTAGGTCGCCAATTGCAATCAGCGCCCTGCCCTCTGGCCAGGTTTCTGTGTTGGGATTCCGTGGAGGGTTGTCGCTAGTCGACTCCGCCACTGGTCGTCAAGTACCGATAAAAGCAAGCCTGGGCAACTCTATACCAGTGGATATGACATCGGCCCGTGTGAGTGACCAGGAGTTTATCTTCGTCACTATGTACTGGGCGTTTTCCACGCAGTCCCTTCAGGGGAATCAAGGAATAGTGGTGCAATACTCGCTGCAGGGTCAAGAAGTGCGGAAGTGGTCTGTAATAGGACACGTCTTTGCCGGCATAGCGGCGGACGGACCCCGACAGACCATCTATCTCGGCAGCGCGAATAGCGGAGACATTTCGACGCTGAACGTGGCGGAGCAAACGTCCCCTAGAGTTACGGAGCATGTGTCGGGAGCTTCGATGATAGGGCCTTTGGCGTTGGACATGGATGGGCAACGTCTATTCGCTGCGGATCTGGGGTCCGGCACTATCTACGTAGTCGATCTCGCGCACCATAAATCCCGCGTACTGGTCTCCGGTTTGGGAGAACCAGCCGCGCTCAGTTACGAGCCGTCGCAACATAAGCTGTACATCGCGGACGCCAGTCGCCACCGGATCTCGCAAGTTTCCGTGGATGTAGCTGGCGCCAAGGTCAGCGACTTCTCCACCGTGGCGCAACTGCGGGAGCCGCGTGGTGTAACTGTCGGTCCGAATCACTCCGTCTGGGTGGCCGATTTCGGGGCGGGGACGGTGCTCCAGCTGTCGGCTACAGGTCAAGTAACGGCCACGGTGCGGCCCTAAGTGGTGAACCGTTGCGAGGGGCTAGTTACAAAGGTCTGAGAATATCAGTGAACTAAAATCAGAGGTAGCAGCCCGCTGGTTACCAGGTTCGCAATCAGTTCTAGGCTCCTGAACCCTGGCTGCTCGCGAACGTCACTTCCACCAGCCTGCGGTCTTCATCTGAGACTTTGAACATCTGGCGCGGCTTCAGGCTCATGAAGCTGGCCACAAATACTTCGGGGATCTGGCCGATGCGGGTGTTGTAGGTGTTGACGTCGTCGTTGAAAAACTCGCGGCGGTCGGCGATGCGCTCTTCGAGGTCGCTGATGCGGTTCTGCAGTTTTAGGAAGTTTTCGTTGGCCTTGAGCTGCGGATAATTCTCGGCCACGGCAAACAGTCCGCGCAGCGCGCTCGCCATCTGCAGATCGGCCACGGCTTTCTGGCCGATGCTGGCTGCGCTCATCGACGCCGTGCGCGCCTGCGTCACCGCCAGCAGCGTTTGCTGCTCGTGCTGCATGTATCCCTTGACGGTTTCGACCAGATTGGGGATCTCGTCGTGACGCTGCTTCAGGAGCACATCAATGTTGGCCCACGCGCGATCGTTCTCATTGCGCAACCGCACCAGCCCGTTGTAGAGGATGACGGTGTAGATCAGCACACCAGCCGCGAAAAGGAAAAACGCCAACCCCGTTATGATGCTGCTGCCCATCATCCACCCTCCGGAGTATCTGGTAGTGGTTCCGTTTGACGACCTTGACCACGAAGAACACGAAGTCAACACGAAGGAAACAGACCGCAAGAAGAAGCCCTACGTGATACTTCGTGTCCTTCGTGGTCCAAGGGTCTTCTTCTGCCGGCCTGAAACTGACCCCAGTCAGAACAATCCAAAGTGAACCAGCAGACCGGCTGCGCACGCAAGTGCCAGCGCGGCTCCTCCGAAAATCATGAGCAGCGCCCGCTTTTCCAGCGCGTGGTGAATCTGCACGTCGCTCTTGGTCGAGATCACAAACGTGGGCTCGTTCCGGCCCTTCGCGATCATGCAGCGATCCTGCTCTCCCGCTGAATTCTCTACGCAACTCCCGCTGATCAGGTATTCCCGCCCGGGGATCACCACGAACTCCCGCAGACGGAAACGTCCCTCCGCGCCTTTGGCCGATGGCATCAACCCGGAAAGAAGTCCAGCCTGGTTCGCCGTTTCCGCCAACCGCAATCGCTCGAGAACCATTTGACGCTTCTGCTCCTTCTCCGGATCGCTGAGTGGACCGGAAGCATTAGCCAGTCTCTCGAGCGCCTCAATCGGTGGCTGGCCGCCGCGCGCGGCCGCGGGAATGGCGGCAAACAGGGCTCGAAAAGCGTCGCGCTTTTCCTGGATCTGGGGATTCTGGTCTGCACCCGCCTGGTTCAATCGCTTGTCGATCCACTGCCCGGCGCGGTCCGTGAAACTGTGCATCCGCGCATAACTCACATACTGCAGCAGATCGGCGTCGCCGGCGTTTGACGCGGATGCACCCGCTGTCTGCGAACTCACTACCCGCTCGTTGGCCAACGGCAGATCGTATTCGGCGGCGTGAGCGTCAATCAGAATCTTGCCCGTATCGTCGGCCAGATGAAACCGGTAGCCGTTCATGTCGACGCAGCAACGCACCCAAGTTCTGCTCCGGCCTTCCGACTTCCACTCGTCGACCTCCACTTTGTAGAAGCAGCATGGGGTGTGGCTCACGGGACTGGCAAGCACCTGGCCACTCTCCGCCTTGCCGCGGATGTGCACGAAGCCCATGGGCACGCTGCGAATCGGGATACGATGAGTATCTTCGAGGACTTTGTATTCGCGCATGATCCGGAAGCCCTTGAAAAAGGTCCAGAGTCCCGCGCCCAAGCCGAGAAGCAGTGCCGCAGAGGGATCGTTATGGCCGCGCATGTGCCGGTTGAGGTTCGGGAAATGCTACTGCAAGAAACGGAGATGCGCAAATGAACTTACGCAGAGAGTATTCCGCAAGGCTTCGCCTTCGCGGGACGGCCGAGGCGGCCGTCCCCACAGGAGTTTCGTCAGTCCTTGCTCGGCTTCTTCGGAGTCAGATCACAGGCTTGCCGGACGCGGTCGAGGTTCAGGCCAGCCGGCGTGAACTCCGCAATCTGCCGTCCGCTTCTGGTCGGAAGCTCAACTTTAAACACCTGGCCGCCGATCAGACCGCGCGTGGTGCCTTTATCCATCGACAGGAAGTGGCCACGCACCCAGTTCCAGCCGTGGTGGGCGTGTGTGTCATCGATCCGAACCATCACTTCCAGTTGAGGCTGGCCCCAGAAACCGGGACGATTGGGAGGAGGAAGTCGGACTCCGGGATTGAAGTCGGCCAACTTGAGCTTGCCATCCTCGCAAAACAGCTCGACTCTGGGCTTGTAGTCTGGATCTTCGCGGAAGTAATTGTCAGCCACCAGTTCGAATCGGACTTTCTTGGCTCCGGTCATCTTACTTTCCGATTGGAACTCCATCCACTTGCCGCCGGCGCTGACGCCGTCCTTTTCACCCTGGTAGGGGCTCATGGCGCCGCCTTGGGCAAAGGCGGACGCGGCACAAAGCAGCGTCACGCACGCCAACCCGGCCTTCGCGGCCAGGGCGGTGCGATTGCATTTACGAGAAGAAAGTAATCCGTTCACAGTGTCCTCCAGACAGATATCCCTATGTATATTGAACCCGGAAGGGCACTGAAAAGTTGCACAAAAAGGTGCAGGCGTTACCGGGTATCGACCTTCAGGTCGACGTAGACTTGGGAGCGGTCGTCGAACTGGCTGACCGATTTAGTGTCACTCTTGTGGCCCTTGTACTGGGCGTAGACCTCGTAGTCGACGGCCGTGGAGAGCGCGGGGAAACGGTAGGTGCCGTCGGGGCCGACGATATAAGTCTTCACCATCCGAGTGCGCGTGTTGGTCACGTAGACCACGGCATCGGGAAGCGGGTTATCCTGGGGATCGAGCACCTTGCCGAACAGCAGGCGCCCGACGGTCTTGTCCTTCTTGTCGGGCGAGGCGCCAGACACCGCACTCAGCGCCATCAGCAGCGCGCAAGCCACAACTACAGCCTGTATCAGGGATCGTTTGCGATTCATGCTGGTGCTATTGTCTCACGGCCGTGCCGAAAGCCACACCACCGGCTAGTGGGTTAGATGCAATCCCATGTCTTCGCGTTCGTCGCTATAAATGTGGACGGTAACTTCCTGGACCAGGCGCAGGGGCTTGCCGTCGGCGGGCTTGAAGCCCTTGAGATCGGCCCAGATGATGTAGTCCGATTCGCCGGCAGGAACGCGTTGGGCGAACTCGCCCATATGATCGGAATAAAGTTCCCAGCGGGCCTTCTTGGCTTTATCTTTGGCGCGGCGGATTTTCACCGCGACGCCGTACACAGGGCGATCGTCGGGACCCCAAACGGTGCCGACGATGAGAGCGTAGGGCCTGCCTTTGGGCTTCGAGGCAGCGAGCAGACCCTTCTGAGAGGTGAAGGTGGGCAAGAGAAATACGATCAGGAGGAACCCCAGGGGAAACAACCTGGCAGAAGGCTGGCCCGTGCGAAGCTTAGGAGAAGTCACCGTCTTCGCTCTCCTCCTCTTCTTCGTCTTCTTCTACGTAGCCTTCTTCCACGGCTTTCAATTCGAGCGGGCTGGTAGTGACGACTTCAAAGTCGGTGCCACACTCGGGGCACGAGATCACTTCCCCCTCGTCGACCTCTTCCTCTTCGACGTCCAGGTTGGTTTCGCATTCGGGACAAAGCACCATAAAGCCTCCCTCGCCGATTAGAGCCTCCTGATAATATTTAGATTCATCCCGGCTGTTCGGTCAAGGGGCACAAGCCGGGGACAAGAGATTTTCTGGGAACAGGGAATTGCTCTTCGGCAGTGAGATTCTTCTGGACGGGGACCATCAAGCCATGCTCCATTTCCGCAAGATAACGCGCACCGCAGGCACGGGAGTTTTAATGGCGGCGATGGGCTGTGCGGCGCAGTCTGCCAGGTCTGAACCAACGGTCGCCGCCGACCCGCAGATCGCGGCGGCACTGCAGCAGATTTCCGCGCAGCGAATTCACGCGAACATCGAGAAACTGGTCAGCTTTGGAACGCGGTTGACGCTCTCGGCACAGGATCCAGCATCGATTGCCGCGGGGCGCGGCATTGGCGCGGCGCGGGAATGGATCAAGTCGGAGTTCGAGCGCTATTCGAAAGATTGCGGCGGATGCCTGGAAGTGAAGACCGACAGCTTCATGGAGGAGGCCGCCGATCGCATTCCGAAGGCAACGGAAATCACCAATGTTTATGCGGTGCTGAAGGGTACGGACGCTGCGAACGCGAAACGCATTGTGCTAGTCACGGGGCACTACGATTCGCGCAACAGCGACACGCTCGATGTGAGCGGCGATGCGCCGGGGGCGAATGATGATGGCAGCGGAACCGCCGTCAGCCTGGAATGTGCGCGGGTGTTGAGCAAGAGGAAGTTCCCAGCAACGATTGTTTTTCTCACCGTCGCGGGGGAAGAACAGGGGCTGAACGGCAGCCATCATTTTGCGAAGATGGCGAAAGATCAGGGTTGGGACCTGGAGGCGGTGCTCAACAACGACATTGTCGGCGGCGACAAGAGCGCCGAACAGGATCATTCCGTGGTGCGAGTGTTCTCCGAGGGCGTGCCGGTGGCGGCGACGGAGCAGGACATCCGGCGGATTCGCGGTCTGGGCGGGGAGAGCGACTCTGCGTCGCGGCAACTGGCGCGGTATATCGCCGAGGTGGGCCGGGCCTATGATGCGGGCGTGAAACCGATGCTGGTGTTCCGGCTGGATCGCTACCTGCGCGGCGGAGATCATTACGCATTCAACCAGCAGGGATTTGCGGCAGTGCGCTTTACGGAATTTCGTGAGGACTTTCATCATCAGCATCAGAACGTACGCACAGAAAACGGCATCGAATATGGGGATTTGCCCAAGTTTGTGGACTACGAGTATGTGGCGCACGTGGCGCGGCTGAACGCGGCGACGCTGGCCTCGTTGGCATCGGCGCCGGCCCCTCCGGCGAATGTGCACCTGCAGACGAAGGATCTGGAGAACGATTCAACGCTAACCTGGGAGGCTTCGCCGGGCGGGCTGGGTGCGGAATATGAGGTCTTATGGCGCGCAACGAGCAGCCCGGAATGGGAACACGTCGAGAAAGTCGGCAGCGCGACCCGCGCCACGCTGAAGCTTTCGAAGGATAATGTCATCTTTGCGGTGCGGGCGGTCGACCGTGCGGGCCATCGCAGCTTGCCGGTGGTGCCGGTTCCGGAACGGTAAGCGTTGCGTGAAATCCCCATGTCTCGCAAAACCGGCGAGACATGGGGCACCCACAGTACGAGTAGAATTGGACGAGAGGTAACTCTGTGCGGCGAACCCGGGAACCGATGACGTTGAGCCTGCCCCCGTTCACCCGGGCGGTGACGTGGCTGGTAGGCATCAACACGGGCATTTATCTGCTCATGGAACTACTCAGCCGGGTTGCACCGGACGTGGTGCGGTTCATCTACCGCCACTTTGAGTTGATACCGAGTGCCGCGGTCCAGCATGGAGAGTTGTGGCAGATCGTGACTTACAGCTTTCTCCATTTGGGATTCTGGCACTGGTTCGGCAACATGCTGGGACTTTGGATGTTCGGCGCAGCGTTTGAGAGCGCATGGGGCACGCGACGATTCGTTGAGTTGTACTCGGTGGGCGTGATCGGCGCGGCGGTGACCACCGTCGGCGTTGCGTACACGCGACTGCTCGGGGGACCCGACACCGCGACGGTGGGTGCTTCCGGCGGTGTCTTCGCCATTCTCATCGCATTTGGAATGTTGTTTGGGGAAAACGAAATCATGATGATTCCGTTTCCCTTCCTCATCAAGGCCAAGTATTTCGTAGGCATCCTGATTGTGGTCACGCTGGCGTTCGCCATGGCTGGTGGTGGCCAAGTTGCGTATGTGGCGCATCTGGGAGGGCTGTTCTTCGGCTATCTTTACGTGCGGCGCGGGCCCAAAGCAGCGCTCGCCAACGTCGGACTCACGGAGCGCTACTATGGCGCGCGCAATTCCTACTACCGCTGGAGGCGGCGGCGCGCGGCAAAGAAGTTCGAAGTCTACATGTCGAAGCACGACCGCCAGGTAAACTTCGACGAGCATGGGAATTACATTCCGCCGGATGACGACACGCGCAAGGGGAATGGCGGGTCGAAGTCAGGGTGGGTCAATTAGACCGTCGGCCACGGATTTTCGCGGATTAGACGGCATCAGGCATGTCACCCCAGCACGCCCGCTTTACAGTTTGCTGAACAACTCGGTCTAGAAGCCTCAGGGGCTGAAGAGTGTGCGTGAGAACTTGTGCCGTCCCTTCGGGACTCATGCAAATCTCCCACTCTACCCAGGGCTTACGCCCTGGGCTAATGAATGCCGCCGCTTCGCGGCTGGAGTTCGGTAGGTTTCGTTCCTCCGCTCTGAGTGAAACTTAGAGCGGTTCTCGTGATGGTGTAGAGTGAGCACCCTCAGCGGCTAAAGCCGAAACCCGTTGCAACTCCTGGCGGCACGGCTGAAGCCGTGCCCTTCCCGTTCCTGCCTTCCCTATACAGCAAATCGAG
>JADGNP010000252.1 GCA_017883425.1 Candidatus Sulfotelmatobacter sp.
CTCAGGCCATAACCAAACGGGTAAAGCGGCGTTACGTCATCGAAAAGATATCCACGGCGGGCGGATGGCTTGAAGTTGTAGAACACCGGCAGGTGTCCCGCCGAACGGGGAATCGTGATTGGCAACTTGCCACTCGGGCTTACATCTCCGAAGAGCACTTCGGCAACGGCGTGACCGTTCTCCTGCCCCAAATACCAGCACTCAAAAATCACTGGCACATTCTGCACGAGATAGTTAATCGAAAGAGGGCGTCCATTGTAGAGAAACACGATTACAGGTTTGCCTGTGGCCAGCATTGCTTTGACCAGTTCTTCCTGCCGGCCGATTAAATCGAGACTGGCGCGGTCTCCCATGTGGTTCAAGCCCCAGGCTTCCCGCGACGTTTGTTCGTTGCCACCAATGGCGAGAATAATGACGTCTGCTTGCTTGGCCACCTCGACGGCCTCGGCAATCTGCTTCCTGTCCTCCTCAGGATTGCTGGGTACAACCTCGTCCTGATTCCATGAGCCGCCTATCGTAATCTTGCAGCCTTCGCTGTAGAGTACTTTCGCGCGGCTCCCGACTCGAGCTTTGATGCCTTCTAAAACTGTCACTTCCTGCTTAGGAATGCCGCTGTAACCGCCAAGCAAAGTACGATTCGCATTCGGACCAATGACAGCAATCGTCTGATACTTGCTCAAATCGAGCGGAGCCAGTCCACCCTCGTTCTTCAGGAGTGTTATGACCTCACGCGCCGCCTGACGGGCAAGCTTGCGGTGGTCCTCGCAACCGACGATGCGCTCCGCTTCGGCCGGATCGACATAGGGATCATCGAAAAGACCGAGTTTGAATTTCCATAACAGCATTGGGGCAACAAGCTCGTCGAGTTGCGCTTCTCTCAGTACGCGTTTCTTCACCAGTTCGACGAGATGCAGATAGCAATCCGGGTCGGGCAATTCCATATTCACGCCTGCCTCGATAGCCAATCTGCAGGATTCCTTCTTGTCCGCCGCCACGAAGTGTCCGTGCGTGTCAGGTCGATACCCAAGTTCCCAGATTGCGAAATAGTCGGCGACGGCGTATCCCTCGAAGCCAAATTCTTTGCGAAGAACATCGCGCAATAGCCACTTGTTGGCATGTGAAGGCACACCATCCACCTCGTTATACGAGGGCATCACGCTGATGGCACCGGCCTTCTGGAGCGCTTCTTTGAAGGAATAAAAGAACGTCTCGCGCAGCACGCGCGTGGAGACATTTGCCGGAGCGCAATTCATGCCGGATTCCGGCTGGCCATGTCCGACGAAGTGCTTCAATGTGGCGATTAGATGTTTCTTGTCGCGGAAACTTGCGTCTCCCTGAAAGCCCTGCACCGCGGCAATCCCCATCCGCGAAACTAAGAATGGATCTTCCCCGTATGTCTCCTCGACTCGTCCCCAGCGTGGGTCACGGGCCACGTCGACGACAGGCGTAAGCGCCTGGTGTGCGCCTCGGGAGCGCGCCTCCAGCGCAGTCATGGTGAAGAGTGACTTTACAAGTTCGGGATTAAAAGTTGCGGCTAGCGCAATCGGCTGTGGGAAGCTAGTTCCATCGACGGCCGCATGTCCGTGTAAGCATTCCTCATGGAAGACCACCGGAATTCCCAGCCTCATATTCTCAATAAAGAACTTCTGGATGGCATTTGTAGTTTCCGCCATCTGGCGTGCATTCAGACCCTTGCCCGCGTCACTCGGACGTCCAACTTGACCAAGCCCGTTGCCCTCTTTGAACGACTGCCTGGCTTTCGCTAGATCGAACTTGCCCGCCGCATCCACCAGGGTCTGTGGTTTCTTCTGCCAGATGCACAGCATCTGCGCGGCTTTTTCCTCCAGAGTCATGCGGGACAGCAGGTCCTTGACTCGTTTTTCAGGTGACAGCGCCGAGTTGAGATACGGCAGAACGCCTGACTTGTGCGCGCCGCGTTTGCTGGAAACCGATGGTTTCGCAGTTTTCTTGCTCACGGCCTTGTTTTGAGCCACAGATAGCCTCCCCGGCAGACTAGCGTCTCCTTTGCGTGAGTCCGAAACGCCATCACAACACGAGACTCAGCCGACGGTATTTAAGTTGGGAACACGAACTATACTACATTCGCCAGAAGCGTCTGCGGTGACGTGAATCACACGCCGTTTTCATACAAGTAGGCGTATGGGCCGTTCAGGTAGAGGAGCGGAATTCAGGCTGCGGAGATTGGCCATCCGGATCTTGTCCAAAGTCAGCTGAGAATAGAACTAGAACGCACAGTAGTTGTTGCCCCGAGTTCGTGGAGAAAACGCAGTGTTTACGTGGCTCGCTCCGGGCGAATCAGATGGGCGACATCACACCAGGCGCGTATCGCGAGGTCAAGGCGAGATTTGATTATCGAAGGGAGCGGCTAGAGCGCCAGAGCCGAAGCCCACTGTGGGGTGTTTTTCAATGTCCGCGTTAGTCGCGATTGCTTCTAGCTTTTGGTTTTGCCTTTCGGCTTATGTGAGCGCTCTTCATGATTGCCGGATCGGTTCAAATGCTCAGGAATTCCCGTGATCAGGCCTTGATAGTCCGTGAGGCGTTCGCCGATGATGACCACGCCCTTAGAGGTGATTTCATATTCGCGGATATCCTTGCTATGGTTGCCACCGCGCATCTTGATAACGACCATGATCTTGCGAAGCTGGCCGTCGATGCATACGTACCGAAGCCGGATAATGTCATCGGTGAGAAAGGAAATCGAGTAGGTACTGAACGGGAATTCTGTGAAAGACTCGATCACCTCAACCGTGCTTAGAATCGTCACGCCGGCTCCGGTCAAAGCGGTGATCATCCGGTAGAGCGATTCGCGAAAGTCCGCGCGGAAACCGGGTGCTAGCGCCATCTCAAAGCCCGCCAGCGAATCAATCACCAGGCGTTTGGCGCCAATCTTCTGGACAGCCTCGAGAATCTCGTGCATGGTTTCATCCACCGAGAGGTCCAGCGGACGGAGGTAGAGAATTTCGAGTTTCTTCTCTTTTCGCGGCGTTTTCAAATCCAGACCAAAACTGCTGGCCCGTTCCGCATACTCTTGCGGCCGTTCTTCAAAGACCACCACAATTCCCGGATCCCCCTGGCGTATGCCCTCCGCAATGAATTGGGTTGCCAAGACTGATTTTCCCGTTCCCGAAGCCCCTGCCACCAGGACACTATCGCCTTCAGGAACGCCCCCGCCGAGCATCTTGTCCAATTCCGGAATACCAACGGAAAGGCGCCGTGTACTGGGTATCTTCCTTGCTTGTCCGGCCAGCCCAAGAGTACGCGAGAAGGCTTGTAGCCCAGCATGGGTAATGCGGAAGGTGTGCAGTCCGGGCACGGACGCCTGCCCGCGCAGTTTCACGATCTGGAGTTTCCGCACAATGGAACTTCGCTCCGACGCCTGGTAGAGCCAAAAGAGGCCATCGGAGACCGTGAATACGGGATTGTCTCGGATTTCACCTTCGACATATTCCCCGACCAGAAAAGTCGTGGCTTGCCAACTCGTCAGGAGCAGGGCTAACCGCTGAATGAAGGATTGCAGTTCTACTTCGGTGGTGCCACCGAGCGCCTTCCGCACCACGGTGCGAAAGGAGTCCACTACTACGATGCCGGGCCCTGCCTTCTCAACCTCTTTCGTAATCTCCTCTAAGACTGCGTCCAGATCCTTCTCCAACACAACCTGGCTCAAGTTGATAAAACGGACGGAGTTGTTTAACTTGGCTTGGTCGAAGAACGTGTACTGCTGCTGGTATCGGAGCATTTTGATGGCGGGTTCGCCGAGGATGGTGAAATACAGCGCGGGGCGCTCCGGCGTCGCGTTGGCGAATATGATTTGGTGCGCCAGCGTAGTCTTGCCGCTTCCCGGGGCTCCCGCGATGATATTAAAAGAAAATTCCGGGAGACCGCCGCCCAGGATTTCATCGAGGCCCGGCACCCCGGTCGGCAGTTTTTTTATGATCACTCTATCTTGTGCGCTCAAGCTTCCTCTCCTTCTCGGAAACGCGGCCGTCGAAGGCGGCCTCCGGCCACACATCCTGAACCAGCCGCAACGTTAAACCCTCGCCAATGAAAGTGAGGAGCAGCCCGATTAGCTGGGCAATGAGAATGGCTCCTCCGTCCCTGGCCTGTTCCTTGCCAGTTTGCGACGCAAGCTCGCCTAGACCTTCTACGGAGCCATCCGCCGCGACCTGTACCGCGCTAAGACTGGGAGCTTCCGCCTTGGCCAGCGTCAGTGCCCGAGAAAGCAGCGAGCGAAAACCGGCAACTCCCGCGAGTGTGATCAGAGGCCGGCGCAGCTTCGCACAGACACGAAAGGCTGCAGACTCCGCCGGCTCGGAGTTCTCGCCCGCAACGGCTTCGTAAGCAAGAAGGCGTTGGGCCAAATGTCGCGACTCTGGAAGACTCACGATTTCCTTTTCCATACAGGGCGCGAACTCTGTACTCAGTTTGGCTTGGGGCTTTTAATTGCCGCCACTACCGCTAATACGGTCGCCGTGTTTAGGACGTTTCCCGAGATAGTCCTCAGCGCTTCTGTGACGGGCGGATATTGCTCCGCCAGTCCCTCAAGACGCGCACTGACGCCTTGGAGATCATCGACTTCGTTGAGGATCGCTTCAAAGCCCATAGGTATACCGCTCTTCGAGAGGAACTTGAAGTCTGGAAGAATTTCAGATGTCACCAGCTGCAACGTCATAGCTTCGCCAACAACTCGGACAAGCAGCCCGAGTAACTGGGTAATGAGAATTATTCCTGCCTCCCCAGCTTCGTCCGCATCGACTTGCGGCCGAAGCCCGTCCAGACCCTGTAAGGAGCCATCCACCGCGACCTGCACGGCGTTAAGACTGGGAGCCTCCGCCCTGGCCAGTGTCAGAGCACGAGAAAGGAGGGAGCGAAAACCGGCAAGTCCCGCCAGTGTAATTAGGGGCTGGCGCAACCTCTCACAGACGCCAAAGGCCGCGAATTCCGTCGGCAAGGAGGTCTTGCCCGCAGCGTCTTCGTAAGCAAGAAGTCGCAGGGCCAAATCTCGCGTCTGTGGGGGAAGCATCATTTCCGTTCCGTTACCATGCAAAATTCCCGCGACACCTGGACGTGAAACGTTCAGCCTAATGTTACGCGTTTGGGAGTCGCTCGGATAGGGCGTGCGCCTGCTTCATCGGATTCTGTGGGCGCGGTGCCCGCCCTGGATCATTGTTTAGCCGCTGGCCCCAATCGGGATGATATGGCCCGCTAGTCGTGGAGAACGACGCTGAAAAGTGAACTGTGAACCTGTAACCCGCCTTCTGCACCCCCGGCGTAGTCAATAAATCCCAATTTCCTGAACCGGTTCATGAAGAAGCTCACCCGAGACCGAGTGGTGCCCACCATCTCTGCGAGCGTTTCTTGACTGATCTTCGGAATCACGGATTCAGGAATCCCTTCCTTGCCAAAATGAGCGAGCATGAGAAGGACACGAGCTAACCTTTTCTCTCGCTGGAATTAAACAGTTGGTCAACCAGATCCTCTTCGTATCGAATGTTCCGGGTCAACAAATATGCGACGAACAGATCGGGAAGGGTGTGTTCGCGGTGAAGCGCGTCCACCATGGCCTTTTTCTCGATTCTCGAAACAGCGCAATCCGTCATTGCGGTTGCAGAGCCCATGCGAAGAGGTTGGCCCGCCAGCGAACCTTCGCCGAAGAAACTCCCATCACTTAATATGCCGATTGTAGCTTCCTTGCCATCCTTGGAGACAACGGTGAGTCTTACCTTGCCTGTCTGCAGGTAGAAAACTGCGTCTGCGGGATCCCCTTTGGTCTCGCTCGCAAATCACTTCACCTCGGAGTTTCTCATTTCCTCAGTCTCAAGACTGGTCAGAAAAGCTCGGTTGGGGATGCATCCTCACAGCTCGCAAACAGTCCGTCGCGCGAAGTACTGTAAGCCTCTAGCAGCGGCGGCCAGTGCCATTGTGTTTACAGAAGCATTGCCATCTGACCACGCTGTATGCAGATGCAGGTCAGCCAAGAGATCACTGGGATAAATTGATGCGAGGGGATCGAGGGTCTGTGCCAGGTCTGCAATGTTGTCGGATGCGCACGGTTCGGGCTTCAATTGGACGCGAAATCCCCAGCCCATTTGATGTCGAATGTGAATGCTAGTGTCATCCAGCTGAGAGTGATAGGAAAAATGCTTCTCGTGTTCTAAAGCTTTTTCGACCGCAATTCCAAGTGAGTCCGATGCACCGTTTGTCGCAACAGATATGGGCCCGTCAACAGGTTTAAAGAGGTCCGAAATTCCAGATAGTTCCCAGCGGGCAGTGTGGAGACCGTACTCTTGCAATTTGTTCAGGAAGCGCAACATGGGGGGAATAATGTGCGCCGTTTGCCAGGGCCCATCATTGCTGATGTGGTAGAGCCGCGCAACTCGATCAGGGTCGACATCAAGGCCTGCGATGGACTGGTGCAACCAATCCTCCGCTGAACAGCCAGGCGAGAGCGTAGCTGCGATCTTGCTTGGACCCAAACCGCGTACT
Source organism: Candidatus Sulfotelmatobacter sp. (assembly GCA_017883425.1). Classification (GTDB taxonomy): domain Bacteria; phylum Acidobacteriota; class Terriglobia; order Terriglobales; family Acidobacteriaceae; genus Sulfotelmatobacter. Next base: position 6,505 of record JADGNP010000252.1, read on the forward strand.
GATCGCAATCGCAAACAGCGGTCGTGTTGTTCGGTTCGGTATGAGTGAAGTTCAGGTACCGTTCCGCTAAGTCGAATATTGGTCAAATACTGTCGGATTCGCGCCGAGGGAACGTAGTCGAGGTCTCCGTCCTGGATGGTACCTTCGAGCCAGCGGTCAATCGTCGATCCATAACCATCGAGACTATACCCGGCACGCCACAGCGAAAATGTTCGGAATTTTGGTACTTCATTGCCCCTAGCTAATGCATCTACTTCGATCAGAAATGCAAGGTCGTATAGAGGCTGAGCGTATTCAAAATCCCTGAGACGGAAGTATTCCTTGGATATTGTTGTGGCGTTATTTGGTTCGTGAATTTCCTTCGAGCGTCTTGAAATAGGTCTCTTCAATCGATTCCTTGATTGTTTCTTCGTCCACGAGCGAGGCAAAGCGGTACAAGACCCGGCGGTCCAACAAAATCACACTTCACCGGCATTCTCGCTTGTCTCGCCGCATAGCAGTCGCAAAACGCCCCATTGGCGACATTCAGTTTAACGCAGAAACGGGGAGGAATCGGGACTTCGAAGGACGTGTGAAAGCGGAAAGTTGTTGAAACGCTAAAGCCGGGCGAGGTCGTGCTGGATGCGGGCGAGAATTTTGTCCAAAGGAATCTGGCCGCGATAGTAAAGTGGCGCAGTTTTTCGGTATTCCGCTTCGAATTGTTTCCGAATGTTCTCGTCATCGATCGTGAAGGCTCCACTCTTGTCTACGTCGTGATCCAACGATTTGAAGCGCTTCTTCTTGTGCTCCAAGTATTCTGGTGTGCCGATGAATTTCTGCACGGCTTCGACGTCAAGAAGTTGGTAGATGTCGTAGTAGTGTCTCAGGAAATTCGGCGGGAGCTTTCCCGTCGCTTTGAATTGCCCGTATTTCCTGACTACGGCCTGGACCTTTTCGACAAACGTGTATTCAGGGTTATAGCAGGGGACTTCGAAAGCTCGGTTGTCTATGTATTGAAGTTTCCTGGCGTCAGCGAACTGGACTATCCACGAGGAGATGGTAACCGCGTGGTTCGGGGCCGTCTGATCGAAGCCGACTTCCAGGAGAATTCCGTCCTTGAGGCCGGCGATTGAACCAAAGTGGGTTTCGTAGGTTAGCCTGAGGCCGGCGTTCCTTAGCGTTTCGTCATCGTACGTCGTATCCCTCTCGACGGCTGTAATCCCTGAGATCTTGAGCTTCGTCCGCAGCTTTTCGTAAAACTGTCGTCTCGATTCGATGTGCTGGGGTTTCTCGTGATTTGGATTTGCATCGACCTGCAGTCCGTCGAAGGGTTCGATGCGAATGTCTATATCT
>JADGNP010000253.1 GCA_017883425.1 Candidatus Sulfotelmatobacter sp.
GGTCACAAACGATGGAAACGATGGTGGGCGCTATAGGATTCGAACCTATGACTTCCACCGTGTGAAGATGGCACTCTACCGCTGAGTTAAGCGCCCAACCGTTACAGATCAACAACTTGCGGTACTCGATTTTAGCAGCGTGGGTCCATTTGGGTCCAATAGCCCAGCAACACTGCGCTGCGCTTGGCGTTTCGCAGGCGTCACGGCCTGAACGTTGAAGAAGTTCACCACGACACGCGCGTTGAACGTCAAATGTCTCCACCGCTAATCGATCGCAATTCCCTTATCCTTACCGCCCAGCCAACTGGCCGTTATTGTGGACCGGCGGCGGGGACTGGACGAGGGTATTCTGGAAAGCGGCGATCTTCCACTCCGCACCATGGCGTTTTAGGATTGCGGCCGGAACCGCTTTCCTTCGCTGGCGGCGACAACCGCAATAATCTATTGCAGTATTGCTGAACTCATTGGCTATGCATGGGAAAGGCAAAGTACAGGAAGAAACAAAGAACTTCTCTGCCCGATCAGTTGATTGCGACTACGTCGTACACCTCCAGTTCTGGTAGAACGAGTTCCACCTGGGTTCCGCGAACCGATACTACCTCGACGCCCTTGGCGTGACCATCCGGCGAGAAAAGCTCGATCCGCTTGCTATCAATTTGGTTGACTACTCCGTCCAGGTTCACCCTGACCCGGACATTCTTGACCGGAGTGTTGTAGTTGACGAAATGCAATATGACCCGGTGACTGTCGGTCTTCTTGACTACGTTGGCGGCAACGTAATCGGCGCCCGACAGCGTAATTACCTGCTCACCGGACAACTGGTTGATTTTGGCCATTAATTCCCGGCGACCTGTTTCGTTCTGCGCCTCGTCCAGTATCGAAGCTGGGGATTGCAGGTCAGCGAGTTCACGCAGTTCTCGAGTGCTTCCGATAGCGTAGATCTTTCCGCCGTTCTTTTTATATGTACGGATGGCCGCGATCTGGTCGGCATCCACCCATGGAATGTTGGGGATGATGATCGTTTTGTACCGTGAAAGCAATTCGGGCGTTAAGCGGTGCAGGAGAACGACATCGTACATCACGCTGTTCTCAGCAAGCGCGTTGTAGAGATTCTCGCGTTTCAGCGTAACCTCGAAACTGGGAATATGGGGTGGGGAGATCACGCCGATCTTGCTGACGGAAGTGACGTCGGTGTAGAGATCCTGATGATCCGATAGAAATGTGAAATAGCGGCTGATTTCTTTCCAGGTTTGAACTGCAATGGGGTTGTCCTGCATGATCCAGCCGTGCAATAGTTTGTCGTTGGCCTCAGCTATGGCGAAGTGGGACTGAAAGGCCGAGGCCTCGGCAATAGGCTTTCTCCACCCGACCTTCATCCCATCACGCACATCGTGCGCGCCGGGATTGGGCACGCCGGGATCGGCGCCCTCGTACTTGCTCTCGTATGACTTCACACCGTAACCAGAGGCGTAATAGAACCTGGCTTGCGCAATGTTGTGTACCCATTTGCCGTCCCAGACGCCTGCCTCGCTGGTGCCTTCGGTTTTGGTAAGGTCCGCAACTTCATCGACTAGGATGTTGCCTTTGCAGTTGCCGAAGATCGAAATGTTCTTGCCCTTGCTCGCGGCCAGTTGACGGATTTCATCCATGAAGTGAAGGACATCACCGGTGCCTCCAATGGACCAGTCGTAGTACAACTCATCAACACCGGCATCGATTGCGATCGCCGCCCCCTTCAGCAACACGTTGTGCCGGTAGTCCCCGTTCTGTAGATCGGCCGCGAATGTGTCATTCGGCGCACGCCAGACCAGATTGCCGAATTCATCCCGGCTGATCCAACTTTGCTTTTCGGGGTGCATCAGCACATCGCGCAGCCCAAGGCCACCCACGGAATTGAATGCTGTCACCCGAATGTGGTTGGCATGGCAACGGTCAATGAAAGCCTTGACCTGCCCATATTCTTCACTCGATGTATCCATTGGAACATGGGTCGCGACGAGATTGATATGCGCTTCCTTGAACATCTCGAACATGCGATCAAGATGACTCCAATCGATTCCTGCCCGATAAAAATTCACTTTTCCGCGGCGCGCCCAGGCCGGGATATCTTCGAGTGAACGCTTCTTTTCACTGCGATAGTTAAGAACAAAATCGAAATCGCGGATGCTTGCGCTTCGTCCTCTGCCGAGGAGATGATAGGTTTGGCCGATCAGCGCAGGTGCAGTCTGCGACACGGATTCCAGGCCGACATCGATCACCTCGTAGCCATCGGCATCGGGGCTTTTGAAGAACTCCATCTCATTCAGGCCGGCTCGAAGGTGGGTTGGAGTGAGAGGGATGACGAGTTTGCCGATGATGTCGTCCCCACTTGAATACGAGTACCAACCTTCCTTGCCGGGCTGGTTTTTTTCGGTGCTTCGGGCCGAGCCAGCTGTCTCTCCCGTCAGCCCGGGGAGATCGTAGCTGTGGCCGTTCACTGCGACATGACCTTCCCCCGGCCCGAGACCGCTAACGAGGACCACGAGACCCGGCGAACTCAACTGCTCTGGCGAGTCAACCTTGATTACATAGCCCTTGATTCGATCTTTACGGCCAGACAGCTCGTAGTCATAGGAAGGCGCCACGACATAAGCTGGGTAAAAGGACTTGGCCGACGTCGCCGTTTGCTGAGCATGGCAAAGAGCGGTATTGCCTAGGATTGTGAAAAGTGCGACTCCCAGAAGTATGCCAATGAGTCTTCGAACCATTTGATCCTCCACGACCATCACCGGAGCGTCCCAGACCTCCCTGCTACCAGCGAATCTCTAGGGATGCCGGTTCTTTGTATTCCGGCAGCGCGATCAGGTATTCGGATTGGGAGGTTTCCGCTTGAATGACCTGTCCGTTGAACCGGATTTGTTTGGGTCGACGTGCGCTGGAAAATATGACTTGCCGTTGCGAACAAGTTGCTTTATCCAAAACGAGCGTCAGAGTGTACTCGAGTGCGAAAGTTGGCACAATCGCCGCTTGCAACGCACACTCCCTTCTCATATCTTTGTCGCCCTGTCTGCCGGCGATCGCTCAGAAGGAGATGCGCAACGACACCTGACCGTTCCTGGGATCGGATACCGAGCCATCCCACCAGCCGAAGTCGGGAGAAACGATGTCGTTTCCGAATCCCGTGCTGCCCCCCGACCCCGGATTGGTAAAGAAATGCGCGTTCCACACGTTGAAGAAGTCACCACTCAGCTCGACCTTGACTCTTTCTCCGATCAGAATGTCCTTGGTCAAAGACACGTCCTGGTTCTTATAGCCAAAGCCGCGCAGTGTGGTAATCCGCGATCCGGTGCCGGCATAGAAGTTGTTGAATAAGCCGGACGGTTCGAAGGCAGCGACGTTGAATAGCTGGGCACATGCCATCCCTGGAGTGATCTCTGGGTTGTTTTGCGGGCACCGGGAGAAATCGAAAGGATTGAAGTGGCTCTTGCCCTTGCCAAACCAGGGACTGGCCCCCGGCAGAATGGCCGGGAAACACCCCATCTGGAACTGCCCTGGTATGATGCAGTTGCCGGCGCGGAACCAGAGAGGCGTGCCGGAGGTTATCCGGAAAGTGCTGCTCAGAGACCAGCCCCCGATAATCGTATTCAGCGGTCCACCTGAATTCAGGAACCGTCTTCCCTTGCCCATGGGTAAGTCGTACACCATCGCCAGCGACAGAGTATGAGGCACATCCGAGTACGACAGTCCTTTGTTCCGCCACTGCTGGAAGGGTGAAACGCCTCGCGTCCCAGGATTAGCGCCCACCGGCCCCGTCTCCTGAACGCTGTCTGTACTGGAGATCAGCTTGGAAAAGGTGTACGAGGTCAGCAGATACGTTCCGCCGGAAAAGCGTTTCTCAAACTTCGCCTGCAAAGAATGAAACGTGGAATTACCCTCGTTCTCATTCAGGCCCGACAGCGAACTGCAGTATTGCGGATAGGGCACGAGCGCCTGAGCCACGGTCGGTGTACAGGTGCCGACATTGTTCAGTTGATCCGCCCAGCCCGGGTAAGGGGCGGGTACACCATCCAGGCTTGTGTCGGTGGATCCAAACGTGTCGTTCAAGGCTTCTCCCATAGAGAGGTACTTGGGATCAATGGCGTTAAGCGGATTGATCGCCGAGAGCAATCGTGTCCCCTTGTTTCCCACGTAGCCGACACTGAGGAAATAGTCTTTGGGGAACTGGTGCTCAATGGTCAGGTTCCATTGCTGGGTATAAGGCAAGCGGTTGGCGTTCAAAGGACGATAGAAAATATCCTGGCCGTTCAAGTAGCCGGAATCAATGAAAGGGGGAAGAGTGAAGTTGCCGACGGGAAAACCGTCGCTTAGTTTGAATGCGGCCTGCATGCCGGCTATGCTGCTGCCGGCTGCAGCGGAAAGGGCGAAACCCGCCTGCCCGGTAATACCCCCGTCCACTCCAATGCCGCCGCGCCAGCCTGGGAAAAAGGCCTGGCTGTAGAAAATGCCATAACCACTGCGAACCACAGTATTGGCGTCAACCGCGTAAGCCAACCCCACGCGGGGGCCAAATCCCTTCTTCCACAGTACCTCGGGGTAGTCCCGGCCAAAGCTGGCCGTTCCCCATTTCGTCCCGGCGAAAGCCAGGCGGCCCGGGCGTCCGTTGGCCGCGGAATTAGCGCCGTTCGGGTCGAAGAAGGAAAAGCGATCGTATTTGTCTTTCGAAGGAGCATACATTTCCCAGCGCAGTCCGTAGCTGAGAGTCAGCTTCGAAGTGGCTTTCCACGTGTCCCCGAAGTGCAGAATGTAGGCTTTGGTGCGGGGATAATTCCGGTTGACGGCGCGGAAGTCCACCACGGCGGAGTCTACCTGCTCCAAGAGAAAACTAGCGATCGAGTTGCCACTCCGATCCAGGCCTTCCAGTCCGGTCTCGCCTGAACTGAACGAGAATGTTCCCGAAGTGTTTTGCCCTTCGTGGTTGTTTTCTCCCATGGCGCGATACTCGCCGCCGAACTTTAGAGTGTGCCGGCCCTTCACCCAGGTCAGCAGGTCGTTGATAATGTAAGCGGGGCGCGAGGTCAGGTTGGTGGTTGTGATCCCGCGGGGATTACCGAACGAAGCGAAGCCGTCCCCAAAACCGATGACTGGAGGGTAAGTTGCAGCCGCGACACCCGCAATCTTAGGCAGGTCGTTCACGTACTTGGCGGTAATCGAACCATAAGCCTCGTGGCGGTTTAAGTAGCCAAAGGCCGCGTGATTGAGCAGATTGGGAGTGAAGGTGTGATCCCAGTTCAGGCGGTCTACAGAGGAGTTCTCCGGATCCTGCATATCCTCCGTCGCCAGTTGCGGGGGCAACGCCGAGTACAACTGCGGCGGCTGGTATTGGTAATAGATCGAGAGGGCGAAGTGATCCTTGCTTCCCCGATCCTGGTCAATCTTGATCAGCCAGTTGTTCTGTCCGGAGGAAAGGGTGTTAGGTACGGGCTTCGGCACCAGATAGTTATGGAGTGGACCGGGTTGATTGGGAGGGGGCAGGAATTGGAACCATTGCGACGCCAGGGAATTCTGCAAGCGGGGATCGGTAGAGCAAATCACGTTGGGAGAATTACCGTCGCAGCCCATGAATTGATCGCGCAGATAAGGCAGGTTCGTGGGATCTATCGGCTGGGTGGGGTCAAAGGTGGGATTCTGTCTCAGCGTATCAGGATCATAGACCGGAATCAGGTTGCCGGTCGCGGGGTCTATCCAATCGCTGAAATCCCCCTGCCGCTCCTGCAGCGTGGGAACCGAAAGTGTGGGCCGGTTGATGCCGCCCCGAATGCGGAAGCCTTCATAATTCACATAGAAGAAAGTCTTGACTCTGTCCGACCAAAGGCCGGGGATTTTGATGGGACCGCCAAAATTGGCCCCAAAATCGTTCTGATGGTCCGGAGGCCTGACGTCGGCACCAAACTGTTTGGCATTCAGGAGGGTATTGCGCACGTAGTCGTAGCCGGCGCCGTGAAACTGGGTGGTGCCCGACTTGGTAGTCGCGACGATTTGGCCCGAGGTCGTCCCTCCATACTGCGGCTCATAGTTCGAGGTGAGCACTTTGACCTCACTCACCATGTCGGGAGACAGCTGAAAGTCGGCGTGCGCTGAGATCATCCCGCTCTGACTCATTGCGCCTTCCGCCAGGCTGACCCCGTCCAGCACAGCCTCGTCACCGCCGTCAAGCATGCCGCCATTGATGCGGGCGTTGAACGCATTCCCGCCTGCTCCAGTGGAGACGCCGGGCATGAGAGTCACGAAACTGGCCGCCGAGCGAGGCCCACCGGACACGATAAGGGGGAGCTTATTCAGCGTGTTCGGCTCAATCCCGTGTTTCTGTTCGCCATTGTCAAAATTCACTTGCGTGGCATTGGCGATCACTTCTATGGATTGCTTTTCAGCACCGATCTCCAGCTTGATGTCGGCACGCACGGACGTGTCCAGGGTAACCGTTATTCCTTTGCGCACGTACTCACGAAAGCCACCGGCAGTTACCTTCAATTCGTAGCCGCCGGCCTGCAGGTTCGGGAAGGAGTAAAGCCCCTGCTGACTCGAGACGGTTTTAGTTGCCGTTCCGGTTGCCAGGGACGTAAGAGTCAGTTGGGCACCTAGAACCGCGGCGCCGCTGGGATCGAGCACTGTGCCGCTGATCGAAGCGTTCATGCTCTGCGCCAGCGCCGAGACCGGTAAGAGCAACATAAGCAACCATACGACTACCCAGAATATGCCGTATTTCTTCATGATGTTCCTCCGCCCACTGAACTTCGGACGAAAAGACCCAGTTTTTAGCGCTGACTTACAAAAGAACTTGGAGCAAAACTTGCCGACGCCCCGTGAGCTGCCAGAACGGTTATCTTTTCAGAGACATAGAATGCGGTGCCGAAGTGAGGCCGAACACGACCAAGACGAGGCACGGCTTCCAAAACAGTTTCATCCAGAATCTCCTCTTCCTCGTTTGTGAAACCTGGCCGGCTTGAACAATAAGGAATAGCGAGAGCCCGTTGGGAACGGCGCACGGAGCGAAAACACGGAACAGACGCTATCATTGTTTCGTTATGTTGTCAATTGTTATCATAGGTTTCGTTTTTAGGGCGCAGTCTTTCGTTTCGAATGGATTCGAAGTTTCTGGAAATTTCGCTAAGTCTGGTTGAGCGCCTATACATATGCAACAAGGACTCGGGGCAGGCATTGAAACTACTTCCCTTGGTTCAGGTGGGAGCCTCGCCACAATCCGCGAGGCATGCTTGCTATTTCTTTAATCGACTGGAGCGAGACGGGGCTTCGGAGCAGATTGCTTGCGATGCCCGGAATTCCTATCATTCCTGGGAACACTGCTATACCTTCTTCGCCAGCCACCCGACGAACTTCGATTTGGCCAGCCTGCATCTAGCGCTCTATCTTGCCAGTTGGGAATGTGCCGAGGATCGACGGCGATGCGCAACTATGACTATTCGCAATGACCAATAGCCGGATTGGGTGGAGGACAATCAAGGCACAGAGAACCAGTCTGTGGGCACCGCTTCAATGCCCCACACATTGCCAGGTTCATCCAACTCCACGCCCAGCAGCCAAATGTTCTCATATTCCCCGAGAGAGATGCAGTTCACTGTCCGACCAGTGACGTTCGAGTTCGTCGGAAGTCCCCACAACTCAACCGCCGTGCCGATTCCGACCGCCCGAGTGCATCGAGCGGCACACCCGCGCAGGTTTACGAGGATTATTTCGCATGGCTCGGAAAAAGGATGAAGGTGGTCGAGACTGTTGAGGGTGACCGGAATCGCACAAGGAATTCGAGTGCCGCTCCGCGGCGCAGTTTTCTTT
>JADGNP010000254.1 GCA_017883425.1 Candidatus Sulfotelmatobacter sp.
TGCAGGTCGGCGAAGATCGGCGAGAGGACTGGATCTTTGCGATCGGTCTTGCCCACGTACTGATCGTCAGGCAAGTGATTAGCATCGATTGGCTCCAGCCGCCCAGGAAGGCCGTTGAGCGTAAACAGTTGCCGGGCGTCGCCGACCCGGCTGAAATCGGCAAGCCCGGAAAAGATCCCGAGCGCGGCGGGCAGTGGCAGTCCAAGTTGCTTGAGACGGACCGCCACTTCGCAGGTCAGGATGGCTCCCGCCGACGTCCCGTAAATTCCGATGTTATGCGGCGGGTATGTCTTCAGCAGTTCTTTATAAACCGCGACCACATCCTCGACCGCTGCCGGAAACGGATTCTCCGGCGCCAGGCGATAGTAGACGGAAACGACTCTGATCTTCGCCAGGTTCGCGACCGGAATGCCCTCGATCAAGGAGCCTGAGTCAGAATTGAATCCGCCGCCGTGAAGATTGATGAGCACACGCTTGCTTCCCGGACCCGACAGCGGCGTGATGATGTCGGTTCGCACACCCGCCATGCTGGTTTCTTCTACGTTCACGGGATACAGTTTGCGCGCTTCGGCAGAATCCATCTTGCGCCAGGCATCGGTGTTGGTGCGGCGCTCGGCCAGTGTTTCCGGCGGCCCCACCTTTTGTTGGCTCAGCGATTGCAGCCACTTCTGCGCTTCTGGACTGATGGTCGATGGCATCGGAATGACGCGCGTGATGTGCGCCGTGCCGTCAGGATCGAAAGTGGCCGAGTCCCGCTGCGCGGCTGGATTCGACTGGGCCGCCAAGGTTGGAGCAATCGCAATCGCAGCGATGAGGTGCAGCACTGTAATTTTCATCGTGACATTTGTATCAGAGGGGCAAGGAAGAACAAAACTAACCACAGAGGACACTGAGAACACAAAGGAATTGACTCTCCTCCGTGTCCTCAGTGTCCTCTGTGGTTGAGATTTGTGGTTCGGTTCCTATGCCAGCGTGTACTTCCCCCGCTCAATCACCTTCTGCGCAATCTGCTGCCGCAGTTCGATGGTGTTGAACGGTTCGTACTTCGCCAGCCGGCGCAGAATCGCAAGCTGCGTCCGCAGCATGTCGCCGTCCGCAACGGCGGCAATCACTTTCCGCGCCGCAGACTCGACTTTCTCCATCGCCTGCGACAGATACACACGCGTCATTGCAATCGGCAAAGCCGCACCCGCCTCGCCTTTCGTCTCCGCGATCTTCTGCGCCCGCAGCACAGCCGATTCCATCGCATATGTTTCAATCGTCATGTCCGCGATCGCGCCCATGATCTCCTGCTGATCCTGAATCGCCTGCATGTATTTCTGCGTGGCTGCGCCAGCCACAAACAGCCCTAGCTTCTTGGCTTGCGCTACCAACTTACGTTCTTCAGGCAATGCGCCTTCGAGTTCCTCGGCCACGGATGGACCGGAGAGCACCTCGTCCATCAGTTTCTTGATGGCGGGCATCAGCGGCAACTGCCCCGTCATCGCGCGCTTCAGCAGGAAGCCCGTGATGATCAAGCGATTGATCTCATTGGTCCCTTCGAAAATACGATTAACGCGGGCATCGCGGTAGGCCCGCTCGGCGGGATACTCCTCGACAAACCCGTACCCAGCGTAAATCTGCACCGTCTCGTCGACGACATAGTCGATCATCTCCGAGCCCCACACTTTAATAATGGAGCACTCGACGGCGTACTCCTCAATCGCCTTTAGCGTCTGCTTGGCAGCGTCGGCGGCCGTTTTGTCGACTTCGCCCAGAGCCACGTCCATCATGCCAACCGTGCGATAGACCAGCGATTCGCCCACATAGAGAAGAGTCGCCATGTTGGCGATCTTTTCCCGCACCAGACCGAAGTCCGCGATGACCTTGTTAAACGCCTTGCGCTGCTTGGCATAGCCAATGGCGTTCTCCAGCGATACCCGGCCTCCGCCCACGCACATCGCACCCAGCTTGAACCGCCCGACATTCAAAATGTTGAAGGCGATCACGTGGCCCTTGCCAATTTCGCCCAGCAGGTTTTCTACCGGCACTTTGCAGTCATTGAGAATGATGGGACAGGTCGAAGACCCGCGGATCCCCATCTTGTGCTCTTCGGCGCCGACGGAGAATCCGGGGAAAGTCTTCTCCACCAGGAACGCGCTGAACTTCTCGCCGTTGACTTTGGCGAAGACCGTGAACAGGTCGGCGAATCCGGCGTTGGTGATCCACATTTTTTCGCCGTTGAGCACGTAGTGCTTGCCGTCCGGCGACAGCTCGGCGCGAGCCCGGCAGTTCAGTGCATCCGAGCCAGAGGAGGCTTCCGACAAGGCATACGCTCCGACAATTTCGCCCGAGGCCAGGCGCGGCAGGTACTTGTTTTTCTGCTCTTCGGTGCCGAAGTACACGATGGGCAACATGCCGATGCCGCTGTGCGCGCCCCAGGTGGTGGCGAAGCCGGCATACTTCGCGATGTGATCGGCGATGACGGCAGCGGTGACCTTGTCCATTTCGAGGCCGCCGTAGGCTTCGGGAATCTCGACGCCGCTGAGCCCGAGCTCACCCGCCTTTTTCAGAAGCGCGCGGGAAACCGAGAAATCCTTGTGCTCAATCTTCTCGATATTCGGGAGGATCTCGTTGACGGCAAACTCTTCCGTCGTCTGCCCGATGAGCTGCTGCTGTTCGCTGAAGTCTTCTGGCGTGAAAATCTCTTCGGGCCGCCGCGATTCCAGCAAAAAGCTGCCGCCGGAAATCCGGGCTTTGGGAACTGCCGTACTCGTTGCCATCGTCGATCCCCCAGTAAAGAAACCGCCAAGTCCGTGGAGGACATGGCGGGAAGCACTCTGCAATTCTAATGCGGGGCGGAAGGGAAAGAAAGGAAGGGAAACGGGAAGTAGTGGATCAGTTTGACACTGGACGAAAAAAACCATGAACCTCGAAGGACGCGAAGTGTCACGAAGGGGTAGGTGTTTCCTTCGTGTGACTTCGTGTCCTTCGTGGTAAAGGTCGTCAAATTGAGCCACTACCAAACGGGAAGGTTCTTGAAGACTTTCTTTGAAGGCGTCATCCCGATCCCGGCGCAGTTCAGCCGGGTTAGTACTGATAGTCCAAGTCCATTCCCAACGGATCAAACAGCAGCCCCGGCGAATAACTCGAGCCTCCAAAGCTGCTGAATGGATAAACCGACAGCGACCGCTGCTGGCACAGCCGGTACCTATCTTGCAACGTCCGGTAGAGACTGGCTTCGCTCTGCCACGTGCTGGTCAGGTCTGAGCAGTCCTGCCTCGAGCCTGTCGAGCAGGCGCTTTGCTGCGCCGCCTCAGCCGCTTGCATGCGCCGTGCCTGTTGCTCCATGGCCATGCGCAGCCCACCGCAGTCGTCCAGAAAACGAGTCTGCAGCAGGCAAGCGCCGCCGCTCCAAATATCCCACCGCGAGCAGAAATTGTTTGTATGCTTCGCGACCACCGTTCCCACACATCCGCCTCCGACATGGGCTTGTCCTGTGGGACAGACCGCGCACGGGCCAGTCAAGCAGATCCTTCGCCGCAAGTCGGCGACGGGCTTGGTTGGGGGCTCGGGCTTGGGTACTGGTCTTCGGAACGGATGCCGCAGGAACGAGAAGAAACTCCTCTTCTCCGACGGTTCCGTCTTGCCTCGCAGCCCTGCATTCGGCTCACGGATGGAATGCACGGTGTTCGAGTGGGGCTCACGCACGCCAGAATGGAACGAGGCGGACGCCGAGTTCGAACTGTGCCCACTCGATCCGTGCGAGACCGACCCGCCCGAACTGTGCGCACCCGAGCTGTGCGAAACCGACCCGCCCGAACTGTGGCTGCTCCCGGAACTGGCTGAGGAACCGCCGGAGTGACTTCCTGAAGAACTGGACCCGCCCGAGGAACTGCTGTGAGAACCACCACCGCCGGAACTGGAGGAACCGCCACCGGAACTGCCGCCTCCTCCTCCCGTCGTCGAATGTTGTGCCAACGTACTGGATGAGAACAGCAGGATTACTGCCAGCGCCAAGGTAAAGCGCACCGCTGCAAGCCAAAGGCTGGAGAGCCGCATAAAGCACCTCTTACCAACCGAACCAGGGCAGGGGATGCCTTGGTCTCTTTGGACGTTTCGTCCAACAAAAGAGTACTCCTGGACCGTGTCAAAGAGCGTAGCAATTGGGTAAAGAAGTGTTACGCACCGCGGCTCAGCGGTTGACCGGCTCAGTCCGCATTTCTGTGGTCTTCAGGCGATAACGCGAAGCTGGCTGGCAGGTCGAATAGCTCACTGGGTGAGTGGAATCTGAATCCTTGGAATCGCGCGCGACCACGTAGCTGCGAATCTTTAGACAGGTCGTATCCGCGTCCAGTCCGTCCACGCCGGAAAGAAACATGCCGGCATCGGCATCCGGGCCCAAGAGGAGAGTGCGTGTATCCGTCTTGGATCGGAACACCTTGTATTTGTCGACCTGGAGACGGTCCAGAGGATTTCTTCCAGCGGCGGCATCCATAGGCTGGTTCGGGATGAACTTCCACGGCTCGGAAGGTGCGGCTGTTGGGGACTTGCTCGCCTCGGCAGCCTGGGCTGGAATAGCGAGGGAGTCACTTTTTTTCTGGGCGAATGCCAGCACAGAGCAAACCACCAACACGGCAGCAAGAAGGCGGGCGAGAGTCATAAGAACCCTCCTGTGGATAAATAATAGCACCGAACCCCAAAGAGTCGTACGGATTTCCCTCGTGTACCTTTGTGTCCTTAGTGGTTAAAGGTTTGCGTTTCCTTCCACCCCGTCCCGTTCACAAAGCGCTTAATACCGTCCTTCAGATGGACCACATTAAAGTTGATCAGCAGTCCGAGAGACTTGCCACTGAGTTTAAGGTAAGAGATTATCTGAGCCTGATGAACCGGTGAGATTGCGTCCACCGACTTGATCTCCACGATGACGAGATCCTCAACCAGCAGATCCATTCGATACCCGATTTCCAGTTTTACACCCCGATAGACGACGGGAAGCCCGACTTGACATGCAGACTGAATTCCCGCTTCGTGTAGCTCGTGATGCAAACAGGCTTGGTAAGCGCTCTCCAGCAACCCAGCCCCCAACTCAGTATGCACCCTCATAGCCGCTGTGATGACCGCATAGCTGACTTCTTGTGCACTCAATCGATGGATCGGGGCCGTGGCCACAGTGCCTCAAGTGGTATCCCATTTTCCTGTCCAAAGTCCAGGTCATTGGTCACAATTTAGAAACAAAAGAACCAAAGCGGGAACCACCAAGGACACGAAGGTTCACGAAGGACCCCCTGTGACTAAGATTTCCTTCGTGAAACCTTCGTGTCCTTAGTGGTTAAAGATTTTCGAAAATTCCGGCTGCGCCCATGCCTCCGCCCACGCACATGGTCACCATCCCATAGCGAGCCTTGCGTCGCTTTAGTTCGCGGATCACGCTCGCCGTCAGCTTGGCTCCCGTGCAACCCAGCGGATGTCCCAACGCAATCGCGCCGCCATTGGGATTCACTTTCTCCGGGTCCAATCCCAATTCCTTGATCACCGCCAGCGACTGTGCCGCGAAAGCCTCGTTCAACTCGATCACATCGATGTCAGCGAGCTTCAGCCCAGCCATCTTCAACGCCTTCGGAATCGCGAACACCGGGCCGAGTCCCATTTCTTCCGGCTTGTATCCCGCCGTCGCGAACGCCACATACCGGGCCAGCGGCTTGATGCCCAGCGCCTTCGCCCGCTCCGCCGACATCACCACGGCCGCGGCCGCGCCATCCGACATCTGCGACGAATTCCCGGCGGTCACCGTGCCCTTCACGTGGAACGCAGCCTTGAGCGCTAGCAGCGCTTCGAGGGACGTATCGCCGCGCGGCCCTTCGTCTACTTTGAACACGATCTCCTGTCGCTTCGGCTTGGAGCCATTCGGCGTGCTGAAACTCACCGGCACGGGCACAATTTCGTCTGCGAACCTTCCCGCCTGAATGGCCGCCAGCGCCTTCTGGTGGCTGCGCAGCGAGAACTCATCCGCCGCCTGCCGCGTGATGCCCGCCCGCTGCGCCACGCGCTCGGCCGTGAGTCCCATGGTAAGATATGCGTCCGGATAGTGATCGACGAGCCACGGGTTGGGCGAGATCTTGTGCCCGCCCATCGGGATCATCGACATCGACTCCGTTCCTCCGGCGACGATTACCTCTGCGCCGCCGCTCATAATGCGTTCGGCGGCCATGGCGATCGCCTGCAGTCCCGACGAACAGAAGCGGTTGATGGTGAGCGCCGAGACTTCTACCGGAAGCCCCGCGCGCAGCGAGGCAATGCGGGCGACGTTCATCCCCTGCTCGGCCTCGGGCATGGCGCAGCCCAGAATGACGTCCTCGATCTCCTTGACGTCGAGTTGCGGAACGCGTTCGAGCGCGCCTTTGATCGCAATGGCGGCCAGTTCATCAGGACGGGTGGCGCGGAGCGTGCCTTTGTAGGCGCGTCCCACGGGCGTACGCACAGAAGAAGCAATAATGATTTCACGCATGGGATTTATACCGTGATGTATTCCGTGGTGGCGCTGGGCGCCGGAATTGGGTCGCCGTGCTGGCGCATGCCTTCGAGGTGGAACTCCACGGCTTCCCGGATGAGTTCTTTCACCTCGTCCAGCGTAGTGCCAGCGACGCCGAGGCCCGGAAGATCGGGTGCATAAGCGCCCCAACCCTCGGGTGACTTCTCATAGATGACCAGATATTTCATTTCAGTCCAGCCTGCTTAAGGATATTGTTCAACGTTCCGGGCGGAATGTCCACTGAAGGATGGCCGGCAACGCTAATCGCGCACTTCATTGCGCTACCTTGGGATCACTTCGCCGGCGCGAAAAAGTAATAATCGGCGGTGTAAGTGCTCTTCGTTTCCCCGTCTTTGTGCGACTCATCGCAAGCGTCATTGCCAGGCTTGCCGCCGTGCGTGTGTACGCGCTGAATGGTCGTCACATTCCCGAGTTGACCCTTGCCTGCGTGGCTCTCGACATTCACCAGCAGCCAGGGAATCGAGTCCGCATCGAGTGAGTCGACGTGGGCGGTTGCTTTGCCCGTGACTTCGCTGCCATCTTTTAGTTTCCACATGGGCAGCTTCGAGGTCGGATCAGCGGAATGATGCCCGATCACTTTATCTTTCCGATCGGTCAACTCCGCATCGGGCGCCTTCAGCGTCCAACTGAACTTGCCGTCCGCGCCAGCCTGACAGGTGTAGATCTGCGATCCCTTGGCGTGCGCGAAGAACACGACCTCCTTGCCAGCGGGAACAGCAATCGCATCCGGCACGTCGGGCGCAGACTCCTGCGCGGGAGCGTCTTTTTGTGCGTTGGCTTGGGCGTTTGCCAGTGGGGTTGCGGAAACGAGGACGGTCAGACCGATGACCGCCGCAGCATTTAGCAGAAGTCTTCGCATGAGGCGATTGTAGCGCAGGAGAAACGTGGCGGAGTGCGCTGCGCGCGGAGTTTCATTTTTGGACGGTGTTTACGGTTTGGTAACTACCGGAAGGGGGTACCCCCTCCCCCCGGTCTCTTGGAATCCGCGGCTATGGCAATTCGGCTGGCGGCCGCTCTGGGCACCACTCCGGAACTCTGGATGAACATGCAGTCGCGGTACGACCTCTGGCGGGCGAGGCAAGCCCGGCAACCGGCCGTGCGAAGGTTTGCGCACGTCGTGGCCGGGTGAGACTACTGCCGGAGGTTTGAGCAGCAGCAGGCGAACAGCAGATTCCTCGCTCGTGCTCGGCGCGCGGTCGCGCGCCTGCGCGCGACTCGGAATGACAAGTGCGAGAGTGTATCATCGGCACGACTGAAGTCGTGCCCTTCCCGATC
>JADGNP010000255.1 GCA_017883425.1 Candidatus Sulfotelmatobacter sp.
CCGCTACTGCCCAGGTTGAACAGCAAGTCAGCCAAAATTCGCTGTTGGAGCGCGCTCGCAAGGGGGACGACTCCGCGCTATCTGAGATGGAGCAAACTGCGGATTTACAGGACCTGAAATCGCTTCTGCATGACCCTACCTATGCTGGAAAGTTCGCAGTACGATTGTACTTGGCCAGGTTGGGAGATACCGAAACGTTGCAGTACTTCGCTTGCCTCAGTTTGACCGACGACGTTGATAAGATGCAATTGCTACTGCGAGACGACTACGATCACATCGGCGGTGCTTTCACGGTCCAGATATATCGCCAGCTATTGGACTCGGATCCACGGTTTCTTGCGTTCGTTAAGCGACGCAGAAAGCACCGATACTCTGACGTAATTGTTACTTTGCCAAGTACCATGGTGCTGCAGTACCTCCCCAAATTGCTGTCGAATGCCAATATTCCCAGCCCTCCCTTTGACGATCCGTCAGAAGACAAAACAAAATTGAAATGGAGGAGTTGGATCGACGAGCACCAGAATGAGATTCAACACCTGCAACCCTCCGCATCAGGTGTCAACTTTGGCTCTTCTTCCTGCGCTGGATTTGACAAGAGGTTGGCCCCAGCCAAGTGATCAAACTAGCCGTCGTCCTCGAGTAAACGCGGGTCACTGCGGCTGGCGGGCGGCCCAGGCTTTTGATCCTCGCGGGCATCACCAACACCGTGGGTGCCCCGTCCTTCGCGCACTTTTGCGAAGGGCGGGAGTCGGGACTGTTGGCGGCGACGCGGGGCCGATTCACGCCGCCGGCACTCGAAACGAAATCTCCGTCCAGCCCCGATTCACTCGCACGGGTCCGGCTTCGTCCAGGAGATAGAAACGATAGCTGCTCCAGCGTCATTCCTCCGCCGAGTTCACCAACCCCCGCTTCACCGGATTGCGATGCCTATACCTCAGCTTTTCCACCCGTTTCTTCGTCGTCCATACGTTGAAGTCGTAGAAACGAGCCTGCCAGAAAGGCGTACGCAGAATGGCATCTCCAAATAGCGACCCTGGCGCTTCGAGTTACTCCCAACGGGCACGCGAGCGTGGGCGCGGGACGAGGCCGGATGGAGTGTGGGGGCGGGCGGGACGCGTGTGCGTGCGGGCCGGGCGTGCGCGGGGCGGGCTGCCGAATGGGGCGGGCGGGAGAGGTGCGTGGGGGGGTTGGAATCTTATCAGAGCTTCAGATGCTTTTTCCCCGATTCGGGAACGATGTTCTCCTAATTGATCAGTATCACGCTGGATTGTGCGACAAATCACAGAGTTTCCCTACTCGTCGTAATAGCGTAGGCGGTTACTTTTCTAAACTCGTCCGGTCCGGGCAGGGTAGCTAGAACCCTGCAGAACATCTGATTTCGTCAAAGAGATCAGTGCCGAGGGTAAGTCAATGCGGCTATGTTCCAGATTCTTCACTCCGTTCGTAATTGCGTTCATCGTTATTTTCTGTCTTACATCCAGAGCAGCGAAGAAATCAGATGTGGCCATCGCTTCCTTTGCGAAGTATACGCAGATCCCCGGCGCTACTCCTGCGGGCACCGAAACGTGTACCACGTGTCACACCGAAGTGGGCAAAGATTATCGGCATGCGTTTCATGCCCAGCAGGGAGTGGAGTGCGAGCAGTGCCACGGTCTGGGCAGTTTGCATGTGCAGGGAGGCGGGGATATTTCCAAAATCATCTCTTTTCGTCAGCGTTCCGCGCATGATGCCAACGGAGTCTGTCTGAGTTGTCACGCACGGGATGCGAACCTGCGCAATTGGATGGCAGGACGGCACGCTTCCCACAAACTACGTTGCACGGATTGCCATCAGACGCACAACTACAGCGCGAAGGGCGACTCCAAGAAAGACGGGAGTCTGGATGTGATGACTCCGGCTCGGGTAAGCAACGTGGAGAACTTGGTCCCGGAAGCGAAGGTGATGATGCAACCTCGCTGGCAGGCGAATGATGCTTGCCTGAGGTGCCACCAGACCGAGCGCGGGCAGATGAGCTTGCCTTACCATCACCCGCTGCGGGAAGGAAAGATGAGTTGCGCAGACTGCCACGATCCTCATGGTGGAGTTACGGGGAACAATCTGCGGATGGCAAATACCAACCAACTCTGCCTGAGTTGTCACTCGCAATATCGAGGACCGTTCGCCTACCAGCATCCGCCGGTAACGGAAAACTGCATGACTTGTCATACGGCGCACGGCTCGCCCAACACGAATCTATTGAGCGTGAGCATGCCCGCGCTGTGTCTGCAATGCCACGCGGGGCACCACAATGGCGCCGGTACGCCACTGCCAGATCGTTGCACCAATTGTCACAGATCAATTCACGGCACCGATACACCAACGCCTAGCGGTGGGAGCAGATTCGTGGATAAAGGTCCTTTGGAGTCGCAGTTACGCTCCTTCGCCAGTTCCGCCAGGGCAGCGACCCTCCCTCATGCTCAGGCCGCAACTTCTTCTTCGGTTCGCTTGCTCCCGTCTCACTCTCCAAGTTTTGCGATCGGGGCTGCTGGAGGGGCGATGGGGATGCTTTCTCAGCGCCTGGCGCCGATGTCGAGCGGCGTTCTATCGGGAGGCAGCACAGATCCTAGCGAGGTTGGGCCGAGCACCGATGTGGCGTACTCGATCATTCCGGGTTCTTACCGGTTCGTTGATCAGAGTGGCTATGGTGGTCGTGTGGGCGAGTACGACACGCTGCAGCAGTCGGCGGGAGCGGATGTGGCTACGTCGTACGTGTCAGATCAGAACCATTTGACGGTGGTTTCGCGAGGCAATGTGCTGAGTAGCCAGGATTATCAGGCTGCGTCACAAGTGACAGCAGGCCAGTGGGCGCGCGCGGGTTTCGACATGCGCAGCTTCGTGCAGCAACAGAATGATTATCCTTTCTACGCGTTTCCTGTCCTGGATGTGCCGCCGGGAACCAACAGTCCTGCGGATACCTCCACTGATCTCATTCCTTCGCACGCTACGTTCGGCGTGGTAAGGCGGCTGGGCCATGCGCAAGTCCAGGTCAAGCTGCCCCGGCTGCCGGTCCATCTGTTTGCGAAGGGGAACTGGCAAGCAAGGTCGGGTGCAACCCAGTTGGCCTATCTCGATGAGAACGTAACTCCCAATTGTGGCGAGTTGTGCCACCACACGTCGCAGTTTCAGACGGTGAACTATACAACTCGGAATGTCAGCGGAGGAGCGGACGTTGACCTGGGAAATGTGCGACTCACTTGGGAGCACGGTTACAGTAGTTTCAACGACCGCCTCGTATATCCGACAGGAACGTTTGGACCGTTCACCCCGGCAGACGAGCCGCCTCCCGCTCCAATACCTGTACCGCCCGAAGTTGCCGCGGGGAATTATGCCATCGATATTCCATCTCCAAGCGAAGCTTCCTCTGACCGCCTCAGCTTGAGTTGGGCGGCCTCTCCGAGTTTCACATTCAGCGGGAATGTGATCTACACCCGCTTACGTGACAGGTTGACCCGCTATCCTCAGAACGGATTTAACTCGGATGCGACGGCGACGTGGCTTCCCGTGAACCGCCTGCGAATCACCGCGGACTACCATCAGCAGAATCTGATCAATAACTTCACTCCTTTTTACAGTTTTTTCGGCAACGTTTCCTACCATAATCATTGGGCAGGCTTGCGGGCGGAGTACGAACTGGCCAAAGGCTTGGAAGTGGAGGCCAACTACAAGCGTGCTGGAATCACTCGCTCCAATGCCTCGTTGTGGCCGCAAGGATACTCCTTCGACAACACCGACCTTCAGATGGTGGTGCCTTCTTCCACCAGCAACACTGCAGGATTGGCCCTGCGCTACCACGATCGCGGTCTGTGGAGCGAACGCGCCGGATACGAATGGACCGGGACCGATGATCCGGGCTACCTGACCGTGCCGCGGAGCGATAACCGGATTTTCAATAATTTCACGTTTACCCCGGCGGCATGGCTGACGTTTGCTAACGATACCAATATCATCGTGCAGAACGCCTTTCCCGCGATCGTGCTCCCGAACACCCCCGGAGACTTTCAACGGCGCAACCGGTTTTACATCGACACGGCGACTGGAACATTGCGTGTTCTGCCAACCTGGAATGTGGGGCTTGGGTATTCCTACCAGCAGAACAATCTCACTACGTACATGGCTTTTCAAAACGACAACGGCGTGGGATACGTGTTGGATCAGCCTGCCGTGCCGTACAAGCAGATCACGCAAGCCTATTGGGGCGAATCGGGCTATACGTTCAAACAGCGCTTCGGGCTGAATCTCAGGCTGACGTACAACTCTGCGCGGAGTGGTTTCAGGCCCGACCTCAATCCTAACGATGCGGCTGCGCTCGGAAATGGGTCCCTGATTGCGGGCGGGAATTGCGACCTCGGGGCACCACCGCCATGCTTCAGTCCGAGTATGTTTGGAGCAGCACTAAGCAACATGGACTTCGCCGCAACCCAGATTTCAGAAGTTGTGGTCCCGCAATGGATCGGACAAACAAAGGCATACTACGTGTTTCCACGCAAGTTCGAAGGAGGCCTGCTCTTCTACTACGGCAGCTATCGCGATTACTGGAATCCGAATGTGAACGGAACACTACGCACCTTCAACGTGTACGTTGGGCGCTCTTGGTAAAGGCGGGCGGCCCAGGCTTTTGATCTCGCGGGCATCACCAACACCGTGGGTGCCCCGTCCTTCGCGCGCACTTTGCGAAGGGCGGGAGTCGGGACTGTTTGCTGCGACGCGGGGCCGATTCAAGCCGCCGGCGCTCGAAACGAGATCTCCGTCCAGCCCTGATTCACTCGCACGGGTCCAGCTTCGTCCAAGAGATAGAAACGATAGCTGCTCCGGTTCGGCGGGTGGCCCAGGTTAACCGCACCACTCCCGCGGGTGCCCCGTCCAAGCTTCGCTAGGGCGGGGATTTTCTGTCCCCCAGCACCTTCACCGCACCACGAACGCTGCCGCATCCTGAGGGCCTCGAAATCCACAGACACAACACGCGTCCTGTGACATCTGACCTTGCCATCCACAGGCAAGGGAGTAGAAGATGGTCAAGGCGGAGGCGGTACACGCACCCACCGCAAAAAAGGTCGCAAGTCCTTTGTTGTCAAGATTTTGACCTCTAAACCCTTGGGGCTCAAGATTTTGCGCGGACTTTTTGCGAAACCCGCGCCAGTCAAGGCTTTCAGAGGGTGGGGGGGAGGGGGGATACCCCTTCAACCCGAGATTTTCCCGGAATGAAACGCGCTCGAACCCCGCGTGCCGGGCACGTGGGCAGGTTTTTCTTGCCAACCTTGTGTCTCCAAAACCGCGGGACACAAAGGTGCCTTGCATTCGAGATTGCTGCTGGAGCTTGTTCCTGAGACTACTGACGGACGCCAGAGCGGAGCGAATCACGTTGCCGGAACGATCTACTACGACCCGAAGAATCCTAACGACACCGGAACGCTCATCTTTATTAAGGCCAGCTTGCCGAAAAAGGCAGCTGCGGGAGTCAAGCCGAGCGACCCGGCGGAAAGGATGTTGCCGGACGACGTGTGGCACTACGCGAAGCTGCACGCGAAGTTTCCGCATGAGAGCACGGCCGACCAGTGGTTCGATGAGCTGCAATTCGAGAGCTACCGCGCGCTGGGGGAGTACATCGGGAATCACGCGGCTCGGGAGATTGGGGATGCGCTTTCACGAACCGTAGGGTCTTGACTAGTTATCTGACTAGTTAGATAATCAGCCAGGAGGCCGCACCATGAACTCATGGCAGTTGCAGGAGGCGAAGGCGCGGTTCAGTGAATTCCTGGACGCGGCGCTGAAGAAGGGGCCGCAGGTCGTGACGCGCCGAGGGGTGGAGGCGGCGGTGCTTGTTCCGATTGAAGAATGGCGGCGGCTGCAGCGCGAGAGCCGGCCGACCATCAAAGAGTTGCTACTTGGTCCGGGGCCGCGCTTTGAGAATATTGCGCGCAAGCGCGGCGCGTGGAAGCGCCGCCCGGTGGTCGACTTCAGTGGGCCGGATTTCAAGTGAACCAGACTCCAAGTGAACCGGACTCCAACTAAATCTGACTTCCAGTGACTCGATATCTGCTCGACACGAATGTTGTCTCCGAGTTGCGCAAGGCTAAACCGCACGGCGCGGTCGTGGCGTGGATGAAGACGCTTCGGCCTGAGCAGATTTTTCTCTCGGCTGTAACCATCGGAGAATTGCAGGCAGGCGTGGAATTGACACGCAAACACGATGCCGCCAAGGCTCTTGAGGTTGAAAACTGGCTGACCAAGGTGGAGGCTTCGTGCACGGCTCTGCCGATGGACTCGGCAAGCTTTCGAGAATGGGCGAGGCTGATGGCGGGGAAGTCCCCGGCGTTGCTTGAAGACGCAATGATTGCCGCGACTGCGCGGGTTCACGGTCTGCATGTGGCCACGCGGAACGAGCGGGACTTCCGGGGGTTTCAGGTAGGAGCGTTCAATCCATTTCAGTTCGGGACGTAAATCCGGTGGGTTCGATTGAACGTCCGAGTCCCACCCTAGCCGCAAAGAACGCGGCTAGGATGGGGCACCCGGCGTGTAAAATATCAGGAGGAGCTACGCATGGCCGCAAACAAGGAGCACGCCCACGAACTGATCGAGCGGTTGGCCCCGAGCCAGGTTCCAGCGGTGATCGGGATGCTCGAAGCCCTGCTCGATCCCGTCTCTCGCGCGATTGCCAGCGCTCCCGTCGACGACGAACCTGTGACAGCGGCAGACGAGCAAGCTCTTGCGGAAGCGCAGGATTGGTTGAAGCATAACGAGGGTATTCCGCACGAGCGGGTCTTGTCTGAGTTCGGGATCACAGCGAAGCCTACCGGTGATTTGCTGCTGCCCAATCGGGAATAGGCTCGAACCACTGATTTCCAGACGGGCCGAGAACAGCCACCAATCGATAGCCTTCTTCTGTTGAGTTGTCGAACAGGATGGTGTGATCGGCGCGACCGATCGCTGCTGCGAGATTTTGGAAGCTTCGCAGATAGCGACGGCGCACGTCGGGGGCGGGCACGTCGTGTCCGCCTGCGAGGACGCGATCGCGGATGCGGGACAGGTTGATTTCGACATTCTCCGTTCCGATGTAGACCAGCACAGTCTCAAAGCCGCGTGCCCGTGCGTCGATCATCATTCGCAGATAGCCCTGGCCGGAAAGCGTGGTTTCGACCGCGAAGCTCTCGCGCCGGTGAATGTGTGCGTGGGCGGCGATGAGAACGTGGCGTGCGGCTGCGACGGCCGATGTTCCCGGGATGGTTGGCTGGAGCGCTTTGCCAATCGCGTCGGGGTCCAGCAGAGGAATGTCGTACACGAAACTGGAGCGACTCGTGAACGTGGACTTGCCGCAGCCGTTGGCGCCGGCAATGATAGTAAGGCGAGGCGGGATCACCGAGCGTTCGTGCGAGGTTCTTGGGCGGACTGTTGGCTCGCCCGATCCGCGAGGATTTCCTTCAGGCGCTTGCGATTGAGGGCAAGCTGGGTGCGTGCGTCCTCAGCCATCTTTTTCGCAACTTCGAGCCAGTTCACCGCCATGAACCTAGGATAACTCCGCCGCCACCCTTTCGCAAAGAACGCGAAAGGATGGGGCAGCCCGCAAAAAGCGCACCCGGCTGACTCTCACAGCGCCGCTTGTACTTGCGCACCAGTTCGTTCTTCACCTTGCGGAACATTTCCTGGTAATTGACCCCCGTCCTCTGCATCTCGTCGGAATAAGTTTCCAAGATTACTCGCACCTCGTCATTAATGCGGGCTTCACGCAAGAATTCATCGGGAGCGGCGG
>JADGNP010000256.1 GCA_017883425.1 Candidatus Sulfotelmatobacter sp.
TGGCGCGGGAAGGGAAGTTGCCCGTGCTGGGAACCTATGCCACGTTCGCGGCGGCGCGCAATCTCGACCAGATTCGAACGTCGGTCTGCTACGGCAACTTCAACGTGATGATCGCCGGGGCGCACGGCGGCGTTTCGGTTGGTCCCGACGGCGCGACCCACCAGGCACTCGAGGATCTTTTTGCCATGCAAGGCCTGCCCAACATGTCGGTCGTGGTGCCCTGCGATGTAGTGGAAACTCGAAAGGCGACCAATTATTTGCTGCTGCAACACCAGGGGCCGAAGTACATCCGCTTTGCGCGCGAGGCGACACCGGTGGTCAGCGACGAGACGACGCCCTTCGTTTTTGGTCAGGCCAACGTGATTCGCCTGCGCCGCGAGGGGCCGAGTTTCCTGGAGGCATTCGAAACCGTGCTAGCGGCGTCCTGCAAGAATGAGAACGAGGATCTGAGCATCATCGCCTGTGGACCGATGGTTCCCGAGGCGATGCGTGCCGCCTACATCCTCAAGCAGGAATTCGGCTACGAGACTCGGATTCTGAATATTCACACGCTGAAGCCAATCGACGCGGAGGCTATCGTTCGCGCGGCCCAAGAGACGGGAGTGGTCGTCACCGCCGAGGAGCACCAGATCGGCGCACTGGCGTGGCGCGTCAGCGGCATCCTGACCGAAAGTCCTCAACTGTACGGGCTGCCGGTGATCACCGGGGCCATTGGCGTGAAAGACCGCTTCGGAGACTCGGGCGCTCCCTGGGAGTTGATCAAGGAATTCGAAGTCAGCGCCGAGCACATTGCCCACAAGGCTGCGGAGCTGATGGCGTTCAAGAAGAAGCGAGCGGAAGAGAAGAAGGAAGAGCGCGAGCATCTCTTCTACGCGGGCATGCGCTAGCGGGCCGGTTCCAGCGGCTCTCCTCGCCCGCCGATCCCGAGGGCGAGGCGCCCCTTCGACAAGCTCAGGCTCTCGGGACAGCCGGCAAGATGCCGGCGCTACGTGAGAGGTCGGATTTCGTGTTCTCTTCGGGCGCGTCTCTATCATGCGCTCGTTACTTTCGTTATCCCTGTTGCATCCTTCCAGCTACGCATCGTTGCGATTCTCCCCCCTATAATTTGGTCAAGCCACACAGACTAGCGTCACACGAAACGGCGAGAGGATGCCGCTGGGGCACGAGATTGTGGCCAGAGTGGTCGGCGTCAAGCAAGTCGTCGTCAAGTAGGTCATGGGAAGATCGCGACAGAATCCGAAGGAACAGGTAGCGCCCTGGGTCTACAATCCGTGGCTCGACCTGATCGTGGGCTGTGGAGCGTGGTCGGCGCCGCTCCTGCTGCTTTCGTATTTTTCGTTGGCTTCGAACGCGCGGACTTGGTCGGTTGCGTTCTATGTGCTGGCGCTCTTCTTCAATTATCCGCACTACATGGCGACGATTTACCGTGCGTATCATCGCGCCGAAGACTTCCAGAAGTACCGCATCTTCACGGTGCATATTACGGCGCTGGTGGTGCTGACGCTGCTGTTGTCGCATTTCTGGCTGCGTCTGCTGCCCTGGATCTTCACCATCTATTTGACCTGGAGCCCGTGGCACTACAGCGGGCAGAATTACGGGCTGTTCATGATGTTCGCCCGCCGGGCGGGAGCGGATCCGGATAAGGCGGGGCGCCGCGCCCTATACGGCGCGTTTGTGGTTTCGTATCTGATCCTGTTTCTTGGCTTCCACACGGGACCCTCGACCGACCCACTGTTCCTATCGCTCGGGATTCCACAGGTGGTCAGCCGCTGGGAGCAGATTCTGCTGGGTGTAGCGTTCGTCGGGCTGTCGGCCTTCGGACTGGGGCGGCTGGCGCGCTCCACCGGATGGCGAAAGCTGATTCCCTCACTGACGCTGTTCTCGTCGCAGTTTCTCTGGTTCCTGCTGCCGGCGGCGATTTCGCTGATCAGGGGCGTGGAGATTCCACAGAACCGATACAGTACGGGCGTGCTGGCGGTGATGCATTCGGCGCAGTATCTGTGGATTACCAGTTACTATGCGCGCCGTGAAGCCGCGGGGGAAGCGTCAGGCGGTGCTGCGCGGAAGGCAGGGCGGACCTGGCGGCCGCTGGCCTATTTCGGAGTGCTGGTTGTCGGCGGCATCGCCTTGTTCGTGCCGGGCCCGTGGCTGGCGAGCCGCGCGTTTCATCATGACTTCGCTGCCAGTTTCCTGATCTTCACGGCATTGGTGAACATTCACCACTTCATTCTGGATGGGGCCATCTGGAAGCTGCGCGACGGGCGGATCGCATCCCTGCTGCTGAATTCGCAGGAGCGGATCTCGGGCGCTGCGGCCGAGGCGGGAGGGCACTTCGCCGCGGTGGGGCGATGGCTGGTGGGAAGCACGGTTGGAGCTCGTTCGCTGCGGGTGGGAGCTGCGCTGGTGCTACTGGTTTGGGGAACGGTCGATCAGGCTCGTTACTATCTTGCGTTGCGCACCGACGACTTACACGATCTGCAGCGTGCCGAGGCTCTCGATTCGTTCGATAGCTCGTTGCAGATGCGGCTGGCGCACCGGGCGATGGAAGATGGCCAACCGCAACAGGCGGAGGCCGCCTGGAGACGGGCGATGCAGGCCAATCCGGCCGATCCGGGTGCGCGCCAGGCGCTGTTGCGGTTTTTGGTCGATCAGAACCGGTTTGACGAAGCGTTCGATCTGACCGAGGCCTCGCTGAAGTACACGCCGAAGGATGCCAATCTGCTCGTCGATCGTGGATTCCTGGCTCTGCGGCGTGGCCACGCCGACCAGGCCCTGGCGAGTTGGAATGAGGCCCTTGCAGTGGACCCGGGCCAGTCGCTGGCGCATCTGTTTCTCGCGGACGAACTGGATCGCGAGGGCAAGACACAAGGCGCGGCATCACACTACAATGCGTTTCTCGTAAGGATTGCGCGGCAACCGACTCAGGATCGTCCGGCACCAGACAGGGTCATCGCTATCGTGTTGCGTATGGCGGATTGCCAGGCGCGTTCCTCGCAGACGGAACTAGCGGTTAAGTCCTATCACCTGGCGGAGAAGCTAGCTGTCCAGACGGGTCAGGCCAAGCTGGAGAGTGTGGCCGATGTGAATGAGGCAGAATTGCAAGCCAAGACGGGCAAGCTGGATGATGCGTTACGTCTCTACCAACGCGCGCTGCAGGTGGACAGTTCGATCGGCGACAACAGCGCCAGTGCCCAGGACTGGTTGGTCTACGGCCGCTTTCTTGATGATGCGGGATTTCCGGCGCGGCTGGCGTATGCGTGCCTGGTGAAATCAGAAAATATAACGCAATCGCTTCCCCACCCGGCGGTGCCGGACTCGCTGGTTGCGCCTCGAAAGCAATTGGAGAAGCGACTGGGTGCGGAGGCGGCGCTGGTTCGCCGCGATCTTGAGCCGGTTCTGCAGGAAGCGTTGGCGCTTCGGCGCTAGAGGCATGGTCCTAGCGCAACGTTCTGGCATCCCGCGAGCCAATTGACACTGTGATGATCCTGCTGAACAATTAAAGGCATCCCTGCAATTCATTTTTTGCTTCCTGAGGAGGAAGAGTGTATGGGCGATGAAGGCGATCAGATACATATGGAACATCAGTCGAACGCCGGCAAGTGGATTCTGACGGTGCTGGCAGTCTTGGTGGTGGCGGCTTTCGGATATGCCCATTACGTCACGTATTCCGCTGTGGCCAGGCTGACACAAGATTTGAGCGCCAGCCAGGCCCAGGTCAAGGAGCTGCAGAATCGCATGCAGACGACGGAGGCGCAGGAAGAAACCCTGGCCCGCCAGGCAGGCATGACCAAGAAGGAACTGGCCCAGCGCACCTCCGAGTTACAGGCGGAACAGAGGGCCGCAGCAACTCGCCTGGAGAAGGAACAGAAGGAGCAGATCAGCGCGGTGACGGGAGACATCGCGGGCGTGAAGACCGACGTGGGTGGAGTGAAAACCGACGTCGCCTCGACCAAAGCGGATCTGGAAGCCACTAAAGCCAAGCTGCAAAGCACGATTGGCGACCTGGGTATGCAGAGCGGATTAATCGCCCACACGGCCGGCGACCTGGAGCTTCTGAAGCACAAGGGCGATCGCAACTACTACGAGTTCACCCTGCTGAGGGGCGCCAAGCCGCAGCCAGTGTCGACAGTGAGCCTGCAACTCAAGAAGGCCGACGCCAAGAAGGGCAAGTTCACGATGAACGTGACCTCCGACGACAAGACGATCGAGAAGAAGGATCGCAATGTCGCCGAGCCCATTCAGTTCTACTCCGGACGCGAGCACCTGCTGTTTGAACTGGTGGTGTGGACGGTGGACAAGAACAAGGCCACGGGATACTTGAGCACGCCGAAAAATGCGCCCGTGCCGGTGACGGCGAACTAAACATGGCTAACCAAACATGAGCGGAGCGTTTTTCCCCGGAGGCCACGTGCTGCTGCAGATTGTGCTGCGCACGGGCGTGATCTACCTGTTGGTGCTGATTGGGGTGCGCTTAAGCGGCAAGCGCGAGGTCGGGCAGATGACCCCGTTCGACCTTACGCTGCTGCTCCTGCTGTCGAACTCCGTGCAGAATGCGATGACCGGGCCCGATACGTCGCTGATGGGCGGCGCGGTGGCGGCCGGCACGCTTCTGCTCTTGAATTACCTGGTCGCCGATGTTTCGGGCGGGAGCAAGCGTTTCCGACGCTTGATCGAAGGCCAGCCCACTTTGCTGATTCATGACGGCAAAACCATCGAAACGCACATGGCCCGGGAGCACGTCAGCATGGATGAACTGCATCGCGCCTTGCGTGAGCACGGCATCAATAGCAGCGATCAGGTTGCACTTGCCGTACTGGAAGTGGATGGGTCGATCTCGTGCCTAAAGTATGACGAGATCAAGCAGGACGCGAGCACGCATCTGGCGCGGCGGAGATTTCTTCAGAAGAAGCAGTAATACCTTGCCCATCTTCGGAGGTAAGGTACGCGCTAAGCATTGAACCGCAAAGTGCGCTAAGAAGGTCCGCCAAGGACGCAAAGTAGAGCGCGAGTCGATTCTCTCCTTATTCCACCGCCAAGAATTTCACACAGACGGGCGATGCCACTTCGAGGACTTGACCAGTGGGCGTCAGGTGGCCGGTTTTCGCGTCGATCCGAAAGACGACGATGTTGTTCGACTCCTGGTTGGCGGCAAAGAGAAGCGTGCCGGTGGGATCGATCTCGAAACTGCGCGGGATTTTGCCTTGTGTGGGAGTGTCTTCGATGGGCGTGAGCGTGCCTTTGGTAGGGTCGATCGCGAACACGGCAATGCTGTCGTGTCCGCGGTTCGAGGCGTAGAGGAACTTGCCGGAAGGATGCATCTGGATTTCGGCATCGTCATTCTCGCCGGTGAAGCCCTTGGGCAGAGTCGAAATCGTCTGCAGCGGACGCAGCGTACCCGCGCTAGCGTCGTTCGACAATACCGTAACCGTGGAATGCATTTCTGCGACTACGTAGGCGAACTTTCCCGTGGGATGCAGGGCGAAGTGGCGCGGGCCGGCTCCGGGATCGAGCTTGGCGAATGGCGGATCATTAGGTGCGAGCGATCCCTTGGCGGGGTCGAACTTGTAGACGAGCAGCTCGTCGAGGCCGAGATCGTCGACCATGGCGAAGCGGTTGTCGGGCGAGAGATCGATCGAGTGCGCGTGCGGTCCCTCCTGCCGCGTGGGATTCGTGCCGTGGCCGGTGTGCTGCACGAAGGCCGAGGCTTCACCCAGTTTTCCATCGGCGAGCACGGGGAACACCGCGACGCTGCCGCCGGTGTAGTTCGCCACTAATACATATTTTCCTGTCTTGTCGACGGTGATGTAGCAGGGATCGGCCCCGCGGGAAGGCACCTCATTCAGGAAGGTGAGCTTGCCGGTGGCGCGGTCGATGGAAAATGCGCTGACGCCTCCGCTGTTCGGACCTTTGTAGTTGCCGACCTCATTTACCGCGTAAAGGAAGCGGCCGTTCGGGTGCAGCGCTACGAACGAGGGATTGGTGGTTTCTGCCGCGAGGCCGAGGGGAGTAATCTGGGCCGTGTCAGCATCAAAGCGGTAGGCGTAGATGCCTTTGCTCTTGCTGCCTTCCTCGGTGTAGGTGCCGACGTAGAAAAGATATTTGCCTTGCCGTTCCTTGGGCGCCGCGGCGGCGAGAAGGGTCAAGAGTACGAGCGCAGACAGCAGAGTGACAGCGCGGAGAGAATGCCGGGAATGATTCATCCTGTTATAGAAACGCATTCAGGAGCATTCACGCAAGCGGGTTCACGATCTGGATAAGTTCACAGGTGCTGACTGACAAAAACGTCGAGCTGCGCTCGACGGACAGCCGAGGGCGGCTGTCCCCACATACCCTTCTACAATCTACTTCGTTAGAGTTACCGGCACAGTCTGGTCATAGGGCCAGACGGCCACGCTGACTGACTGTCGCTGATTGAACGCGTCCAGAGTCACGGGAAAGGCCACGATAATAGTTCGGGTGACCGTTTCGCCGGGTTGGATCTTGGTCTCCGGTGGGAGAGCCGCATGCGCGCCGGTTTTCAGCACGGGGAAGGCCCGAAAATATCGATCAAAATCGACGGCGGAGACGGCGTCGGCGGTGGAGTCTCCGCCAGGCGCCTTGATGGAGCTTTGAATGTTGTGGACGTAGAGAATCTTGTCGCTGGTGTTGCGGAGGGTGAAAGTCAAGGCGACCATGGTGGAGCTCTGCCCGGGAATCTCTACGGCGGCCACGTTGTCGAGAGAACCCGAGGCCTGTGGCTTGGCGCGCTTCAGGAAGGAAGCGATTAGCACCACGACTAACACCGCGCCAATGGCGATCAGCACAATTTTGGCGGGTGGCAGATTTTTCTTCGCCGTGCCGTATTCTTCGCCGATGTTGATGGTTGGACCAGCGGGAACGGCTGGTGGCGCCGGGGGGGCTGGCGGCTTGGGCGGAGGAATGGGGGTCTGATCAGGCATAGGATTTTGGCGTACCCGCCGATTCTACGCTTGCGAGGGACGGGAAGCGACCTCCAAGGAGAGAGTTGTAGGCAGTGTGAGAGTCCAGACTAGGTTGATTTGCGTTTCGTCGCGGCCATTCTTTCCGCGGAGGGCGTTCGAAAGAACTGAACCGCAAAGAACGCCAAGAACTCGCGGAGTTCGCAAAGAAGAGCGGCTGGGCTCATCAACTGCGCCATTGCCAAAGAGCGGCGAGCCGGGCTCGGCTACTTATTCACGTCCTGTGCCCGACCCTGAGTTGGGATCTCTGCGACCACTTCCAAATCGTGGTCGCCGCTCTTCCAGACCTGCTCTCGTATGGATCGGGGCAAAATGACGCATCCATGCGACGCAGATCCGGGCGACTCTTTTGAGTCGCCGTGCATGAGAAAGCCACTGCGGCCGAAGGTCGGCGTGTCGGCTGCCGGCTTCAGCGTCAACACGTACGGACCATGGTCTGCCGTGTTGACGGGCGGACCGACAATGGTCCAGTCGCCCTGTGGGATGGGGCCGAGGTTGTGCACCTCCTGCATGTCGGGATTGTTCTTTCCGTGGCCGGCTCCGGAATAGCCGGTGGCCACGTGCTTGCCATCTTGCTGCAATTCGCCGGTTGTTTGCGCGTAGGTCCATGCGAATGCCTGGAGGTCGACTGCTGGTGGGCCTTTGCCGTCCTTTTCTCTGTCCACGGTTCACTCTCCTGATTATTCGTGCGATTCGCCCAGTATTGGAGGTTCGAAACCGTAGAGCAAGGTTATGTGAACATCGAAATGACGAAGGTCTGTGGAAATCTTCCGCGCGGATGAGGCTT
>JADGNP010000257.1 GCA_017883425.1 Candidatus Sulfotelmatobacter sp.
TACGTTAGGGTCGTCATGTTTGGGCCGAAGGCGACTTCGTCGGCGCCGCAGTGGAGGAACTCTGCCATGGCGCTGCGCGCCTCGGCGATCATAGAGTCGGTGCGGCGGCTGGTGGCGTAGGCTCCGCCGGTATTGGCGTTGTTGTGGCGCAGGTAGTCGGAAATGGCGTCGATCACGCGCTGCGGGACTTGCGTTCCGCCGGGGCCGTCGAGGAAGGCGGCGGGATGGCCGTTCACGGTTTGGGCGAGCGAGGGGAATTGGGCGCGGACGTAGGTGAGGTCGAGGGCGGGAGTGGTCTTCTCAGCAGTCAGCATGAGTTATTTCTATCATGGGCGCCGGTGGCGACTATGATTCGACATCAGCAATCAGGTTGCTCAGTGATCTCGAAGCACACCGCCTCAAACATTAGTTCTTTCGTCGAGTCGTCCCCGTAAGCGAACCCCTCAAGACAATCGGCGTAGCCCTGCTCGAGCCACAGAATAAAACCCATGCCATATTTCATTCCGTCGATTTTGGCGGTGGGGCCATTTCTTAGACGCTCGCCTCCAATTGGTGCGGAAGAGTTGCGATCCGCGGCAAAGTGGGTGAAAAAGCCACATCCTGTGTTCTCACGGCTCCGGAAGGTCGCCGTTGATAGCTGCGCCTCAAGTGCAGTTCGATCCGCCGGATGCGCTCGACAGATCGCCTCGAGTACGGCTTGTTCGAGTAGCGTGAAGATGGATTGCCGCAACGGCATATTCGAATGACACCTTCTTACTCCGTGCTCCTTACGAAGCCCTCAGGGGCTAAAGCCCGCATCCATTTGAGCCGCTTGCGGCACGGCTGAAGCCGTGCCCTTCCCGTTCTGGTCCATCGCACGCTAGTCTCGCACGGCCCTCACAAAATCTGCTAGCAGACCATAAGCCGTCGCGTAGAGGCCGGGATTTTCTTCGGTGATCGCTAGGCCGGGGAAGATGTCGGTTTCGAAATAGATGTAGGACGATGTGCCGGTGATGCGGGCCATGGGTTCACTGCTTCGAACATTCTCGGGGCTCACACTCGCTTGTACTTCGTTCCCCACGCGCTGTGCGCGGCAGACCAGCTTGAAGGGCCAGCCGTCACGGCGGGCGTTGCGTAGCGCTTGCGGTGTCAGGTCGCGGATGCCTTCGCGCTCGATGTCTTCCAGGCGCACGGGGAGATCCATCAGAACCGTAATCAGGGCGGCTGTTTTCACCGCGGCATCCCAGCCGTCGACGTCGTGGGTGGCGTCGGTTTCGGCGACGCCCAGTTCCTGCGCCTTTTTCAGAGCTTCGTCGAAGGTGAGGCCGTTTTCCATTTCGCCCAGGATTACGTTCGTCGTCGAGTTGAGGATTCCGTGAAATCCCTGCAGGTGAATCGCGGGCAACTGGTCGAACAGAGAAAAAATGGGGACGCCGTCCATCACGGTGGATTCGAAGAGGAAGCGTTTGCCGCGGGCGGCGGCCAGATCGCGCAGCTCGCGGTAGGCGTGGACGATGGGGCCTTTGTTGGCGGTGATGGCGTGGGCTCCGTGCTCCAGGGCGGCGCGGATGTGGTCGACGGCGGGCTCGCCATCTTTCACGTTCAGAGAAGTGGCTTCGAAGAGGACGTCGGCGCGGGCGGCGGCGAGCCATTCGCGGACGTTGGCTGCCTTGCTGGCGCGAGGGTTCGAATCGGTGAACGGCTTTTCGCGGGCGGGGGCGCCCGCGCCACATACGGCGGTCGGGTCCAGGCCAGCGGAATCGGCGATCCATCCCAGGCGGCGCGAGGCGACCCCGGTTATGCGGAAAGCGATGCCGTGGCGGTCGCGGAGTTCGTCGGCGCGGTCTTCGAGGAGACGGACTAGAGTCCGGTTGACGTTGCCGAAGCCGAGGAAGCAGAGGTTGTAGGTGCGGATGGAAGTCTCCTCGACTGCATCATGGCCCGGCGCGAGGGCAAGATGCCCTCGCGACAGCCGGCGGGACGCCAGCGCTACGGCTGCGCTGCGCCGTACTCTACGGCTATCCCATCACCGTGGTGTGCTCGGGCTTGATCTTGTAGAGCACGCGGACTTCGCCGGGCTGACCGTAGGGATACTTGTCTACGCCCAGGTATTTTTTGGCCATCTTGTTGATGTGTTCGTCGGCGCCGTCTTCGGTGATCTCGACCACGCGGCCGCGAATCTCGAGGTAGCGGTACGGGTTCTCGGGATCGACGATGGCCAGCGAGACACGGGGATCGCGGCGGACGTTGCGGTCCTTCTGGCGTCCTTTGGCGGAGTTGAAGATGACGTGCTCACCGTCAAAGTCGCACCACACGGGCGTGACCTGCGGGCGGCCGTCGGGCATGAGCGTCCCCAGGCTGGCAAAGGCCCGCTTCTGAAACAGATCGCGGTACTTCTCGGGGATGACTTGGGGCATAAGAGCCTCCGGAATTTGAATTGCAGCAGCATTATAGACCGCGTGTCATGTATTCGGAGAGCGCGGCCGCTTTCCCTTCCCGGCCTTTCTTGTGTTGGTTAGAATTGTGGGCTTACTCAACCCGAACCCATGACTTCATTGCAAAGTAGCCAGAACCTCTCGTTCCGGCGGGCAAGCGTCCTCACGGTAGTGCTTCTGCTTCTGGCGGCGGCACCATTGCTCGCGGGTCCGCTGGCGTGGCCGGAGGCCGCGGCGAGCGAGCCCGCACAGAAATATCCACCCACGATTGTGTTCATGACGGATTTCGGTGTGGTCGACGACTCGGTCGCGATTTGCCGCGGCGTGATGTACGGCATCATGCCCGACGTGCGCATTGTGGATCTGACGCACCAGGTGACGCCGTTCTCCATTGTCGACGGGGCGCGCTTTCTCTTCGGGTCGACGCCGTACTTTCCTGCGGGCACGGTCTTCGTGGTGGTGGTGGACCCGACGGTGGGCAGCACGCGCAAGGCAATTGTGGCGCGATCGAAGCGCGGGCAGTATTTTGTGCTGCCGGATAATGGGCTGCTGACGCTGGTCGAGCAGCGCGATGGTATTGACGCCGTTCACGAGATCACGAATCCCGAGTGGATGGTCGGGAGCAAGCTGTCTTCCACGTTTCACGGACGAGACATCTTCTCCCCGGTGGGCGCGCACGTGGTGCGCGGGGATGATTGGACGAAGGTGGGGCCGGAAATGGCGGTGAAGGACCTCGTCCGGCTGGATTGGAAAGTCGCGACACTGGAGGAGCACGGCCTGAGCGCAATGGTCATCGCGACCGACGGGCCGTTCGGCAACCTGGTCACGAATGTGGATGCGGAGGATTTTCTGAAGCTCGGGTACCAGCGTGGGCAAGAGGTTCCGGTAAAGGTGGGCGACAGAGAGATGAAGGTCAAGTTTGTGAAGACCTTTAGCGATGTGCCGCTGAACCAGCCTTTGCTGTACATCGACTCGCGCGGGCATCTTGGGCTGGCCGTGAATCAGAACAGTTTTGCTGGAACGTATGGGATCAAGCCGCCGGTAGGGTTGTTTATTCCGCGGGCGGGGAAGTGAGATTCGCGGATTCCGGCCGGCTGGCTACGCGTTCTGGTTCTGTGCTTGTGCCGCGGGGCTTCGCCCACGCGGGACGGCCGAGGCGGCCATCGCCACATCATTCAGGCGGGACAGCCAAGAGCCGGCCCTGAGCAAACTCGAAGGGCGGCTGTCTCCACATGATCTTGTTAATCCCCGACGTCTTTGGCTATGCGCGGTAACAGTGCGCGCAGGAGTGACTCGAACGTCGTTTTGACGCGCTCGCCGGTTTCCATGACTTCGGCGTGCGAGAGCGGTTGGTCGAGGATTCCTGCCGCCATGTTGGTTACGCAGGAAATCGCGAGGACTTTCATTCCCATGTGGCCGGCGGCAATCACTTCGGCCACGGTGGACATTCCCACCAGGTCGGCGCCAATCCGGCGCAGATATTCAATCTCTGCCGGAGTTTCGTAGCTGGGGCCGAGCAGGCCGGCGTAGATGCCTTCATGCTGGGGGATGCCCAGCCTGCCGGCTTCCTCGCGCGCGATCTGGCGATATTCCCTGGCGTAGGCGTGCGTCATGTCGGGGAAGCGGACGCCGAAGCGGTCGTCGTTGAAGCCGACCAGGGGATTCGCTCCCTGCAGATTGATGTGGTCGCGGATCACGACCAGCGCGCCTTGCGAGTAGCTGAGATTGATGCCGCCAGCGGCGTTGGTGAGGATGACGGCGCGAATGCCCATGCGGCCGAATACGCGGATGGGAAACGTTACTTCCTGGGGTGAATATCCTTCATAAAGATGTACGCGGCCCTGCATAGCGGCTACGGGCACGCTGCCGGCATAGCCAAGAACCATCTGGCCGGCATGTCCGATTGCGGTCGAGCGCGGAAATGCGGGGATGTCGGCGTAGGGGACGCGGGTGGCGTCGGTGAGGGAATCGGCAAAGCCTCCGAGGCCCGAGCCGAGGACGAGGCCGATCTGTGGGCGCAGAGCGGTGCGCGCGAGGACTAGTTGTGCGGCGGAGTCCGCTAGTGCGAATGGATCGGGCATGATTACGAGTCGGGTTACAGGTCTCCGTCGGCCAAATACCGGCCGTGGCCGTTGCGTTCCAGCCAATCATACAGAAATGTCTGATAGAGATAAGAGGCGACGATCTCCTCGCCGAGTTCGTGGGTTTCGGTGCAGATGAAAGGCAAGCGCAGACCGGCGAGCACGGCGATCAGCGATTGCGTGATGCGGTTGGGATTGGCGGCGCGGTAGGGATACTCGGATTTGATCTCGCTCAGCGAAGCGGTGATGACGAGCAGGCTGTGGGGAAGATCGCTCAGGCGGCGCAGACGGTTGATGAAGACAGTTCGGTTCGTGGTGAACGATTGAATCAGGTCGGCGAGGTCTTTTCGTTCGACGACGCAGGAGTCTTCCATGCCGCTGATGGAATAGTCGCCGAGCCGCAGGGCGCGGTGCTCGATGCTGGCGAACCATCCCTTGAAGCGGCGGAACGAAAGAGGGTTCTGCTCGCGGGTGTCGATGATGGCCACGGGGAGCGGGGTGTGCAGTTGCGTGCCTCCGCGCTCGGCGAGCACGGGCAGCGGGGGAGGAGGCACCGGCGTTGCGCGTGGGGACCATGCGAGCGGAGACGGGATTAGAGTTCGTTTGCGTGGCATGAATCTCCAGAAGTGTAGCGCCGGCCTCTTGGCTTCGCGGGTGG
The DNA here is from genome assembly GCA_017883425.1 of Candidatus Sulfotelmatobacter sp. GTDB lineage: Bacteria > Acidobacteriota > Terriglobia > Terriglobales > Acidobacteriaceae > Sulfotelmatobacter. Next base: position 5,154 of record JADGNP010000257.1, read on the forward strand.
GGGCGAGGACGCCCCCACGACAGCCGCCGGGACGGCGGCGCTACGTTCTGCTATCACAGTTCAGAACCTCTTCTCGAACCTGGCAAAGGCGGTTTCGAGCTTCCATTGTTCGTGGGCGCGCTCATTCGCGGCGAGGAACTTCTCGCATCCCAGCGTCGGTTTCTCCTCGGTTGCAGCATCGGCCGCGCAGGCGGCCACCGGGCGAAACGCGCCTTTTGTTTGCACCCACAAACTTTCTCCCGGCAGGAAGCTGTGCTCGATGCTCTGGCGCGTCATGCGCTTCAACTCTGTGTAGGGCAGGCGGTATCCCTCGACGGCGCGCAGATATTCGTGCGTCATGTCGGAGCGGGCTACGCCTTCGTCGTCGGTTGCAATCGCGACGGGGACGCCGTACTTCATATAAATCGGCAACGGATGGTCGTCGCCGCTCACGCCGAGAATCTGATCGTTCGACGTCAGGTTGATCTCGACGAGCACGTTGCGCGCCGCCATTTCCCTCATCAGGCCGATGGGATCTTTCTCCAGCATGACGTCGACGCCGTGGCCGATGCGCTCGGCATGGCCGCGCTCGACCGAGGCGCGAATGTGAAACGTGAGATCCTCGGGCTTCACCAGTCCCATGGCAATCTCACCGGCATGCAGGCTGATGTGTACCTTGGGATACACGCCGTGCAGGTAATCGAGCATGGCCATGTGTTCGTTGAAATCGTGAATCGGAACGTACCAATCTTCCGGCATCACCAGGTTCAATCCCACAAAGCGCGAATCGGACGACGCGAGTTCGAAGCCCAGCACAATCTGCGCGAATACGGCTTCGTGCGGCAGGCCGCGCAACACCTGATAGAGGTAGCGCACGGTGACGTTGCATCCGGGTTCGGCGTCGGCGGTGCCGCACTTCAGTTCGGTGCGGGCGCGGGCGTCGTCTTCCGCCAGAGTCTTGCTGGTTGCGGCGGTGATTTCTTTCAGGCCGCCCGCCAGAAGCTCTTCGCGCATCTTGGCAAAGTCGTTGTCCCAGCCTAAGCGCATGCCGAGTTGAGGGGCGGCGCCGCCATCGGCGGTGTGCATGAACTCGACGTACTGCACGTGCTCGCGGGCGGCGCGGTTGATGACGGTGGCGACGGCCTCGGCCACGTGGTTGTGCGAGGTCAGTCCGAACTTGTCGAAGGTGGCGAAGAAATGATCGTGGCCGGATTCGTCGCCGGGGCGCCAGTTGCGCATAGACCAGGCGTCGATGATCTGGTTGTAGAGGATGTGGTCGTCATAAGCGCAGCGGATGCTGGGCTTCGGCGTGTAATGCTCGCAGGAATCGCAGGGAGCGCCCAGCAGGCGGGAAGTGGTGCGGTCCACGCAGAAATTGTCGGAGGCGGCAAAATCGAGCAGATCTTCCGCGTAGATCGCGCCGTCAAGATGATTGTGCAGGTCTCCGCCCTTGGGCATGTCGTGCAGGAAAGCCAGCAGCAACGGGGGCTGCCGGCGAATCGAGTCGAGATACCGCGCCGTCTTCTGCTCGGCAGTTTGCGCTGCGGCGAGAACGGAGACGAGAACGACAGTCAGATACGCACGGACGACCTTCAGGCTCACGAGCACGCCTCCACAATCAGGAAAGGCATTGTAATTCGTGCGTCGCGGTGCGCGCCAATTCAAGCATGAGTCAGTCTGGTTTTCTTTGCGTCCTCGGCGGCCGTTCTCTGCGAGCTTTGCGGTCAAAAGCTTTAACCGCAGAGAACGCAGAGGATTCGCGGAGTACGCAGAGAAAGTCCTGGGTCCGCAGGTCCGGAGGCACCACTGCCAAACACTCTGCTACATTGTCTTCTTATGACGCAAGGTTCCAACCAGCCCGCTCGCAGCTTTGCCAGCGACAACAATGCCGGGGTGCATCCGGAGGTTCTGGAAGCGATCGCGCGCGCCAACCAGGGACACGTGGTGGCTTACGGAGACGATCCGTTCACCCGCTCGGCCATCGCGAAATTCGAGGAACACTTCGGTACGGGGATCGACGTCTTCTTTACGTTCAACGGGACCGGCGCGAACGTGCTCGGCTTGCAGGCTCTGAACCGGCCGTACCACGCGGTTCTGTGCAGCGAGTACGCGCACATCTATACCGACGAATGCGGTGCCCCGGAAAAACATACGGGATGCAAACTGATCCCGCTGCCGCATCAGGATGGCAAGATCACGCTCGACTCCGTGCGCCACGCCTACCACGGGATCGGGGACCAGCATCACGTGCAGGCGCGAGTCATCTCGATCACGCAATCGACCGAGATGGGGACGGTTTACCGGCCGGACGAGATTCAGGCGCTGGCCGGCTTCGCGCACGAGCACGATATGTTTCTGCACGTGGACGGCGCTCGCATTGCCAACGCTGCCGCCAGCCTGGGCCAGACGCTGCGCCAGGCAACGCGCGACCTGGGCGTGGACGTGCTCTCGTTCGGCGGCACGAAGAATGGAATCATGGGCGGGGAAGCGGTCGTCTTCTTTACTCGCGGGCTCAGTGCGGATTTTCTATACCTGCGCAAGCAGGGGATGCAACT
>JADGNP010000258.1 GCA_017883425.1 Candidatus Sulfotelmatobacter sp.
CTCGGCTGGGGCGGCGCCAGCGAATACTTTGGTGTTCATCCCGACATGATCTGTCTCGCCAAATCGATCGGCGGAGGCTTGCCCTTGGCCGCATTTGGTGCCAGCAAGTCGGTGATGGACCTGATCTCACAGCACAAGGTCTTCCACGGCGGCACGTACAACACGAATCCGGTCTCGATGGCTGCGGGCCTCGCGACGTTCCGCGAAGTCCTCACCCGCGAAAACTACGCCAAAGTAGACAAACTCGGCAAGAAGTTGGCAGACGGCTATCGCGCCACCATCGCGAAAGTTGGCCTGCAGGCCTACATCGCGCAAGCTGGAGCCAACGGCGCGCTGATGTTCTACGCGAAAGAGATTCGCAACTACCGTGACTGGGAGGCGATCGACGTCGATCTGTGGCGCCACTACTGGTTCGGCATGGTCAACCGCGGCGTGATGGCCCAGCCCTACTGGTGGGACGAGCAATGGACCATTTCCGTCCAGCACACCGAGGCCGACATCGACAAGCACCTTGCGGCGTTCGACGACATCGCCGCCTCGCTGGCGAAAGCGCAGCAGGAGCGTACCGCACCGGTCGCGGTCGCACACTAGAAAAAGCTGTTTGTGTGGGGCGGGCGCCCTCGCCCGCCCTGAGCGGAGTCGAAGGGGCTGTCCGCCGAAGCGAAGCGAGGCGACTCGTAGAGAAATCTTGTCCACCACCGCCCAACCCGACCAGCCCCACCTGATACGCGCCCTCGGACGCCGCGATCTCGTGCTGCTCTTCGTCGTCGCCGTTTTCAATCTCAACGTTGTCCCTTCCATCGCCGCCAACGGTGGTGTCACGATCTGGCTGTGGATCATCTCGCTTCTCCTTTTCTTCTGGCCTCAGGGCATCGCGGTCATCGAGCTCGCCCACCGCTATCCCGGCGAAGGCGGCGTCTATCTTTGGGCCAAGGAAGTCTTCGGCGACTTCCACGGATTCCTTTCCGGCTGGTGCTACTGGACCAATAACATGCTCTACGTGCCGACGGTGATGCTCTATTTCGTCGGCGTCTCGGTCTACGTACTCGGCCCCGGCCACCAGGGCCTTCCCGACAACAAGATCTTCGCTGCGAGCGTCTCCCTCTCGCTACTCTCGCTGCTTACCCTTCTCAACATCCTCGGTCTCGGGGTTGGAAAGTGGATCAATAACATTGGCGCCATTGGAACCTTTATCGCCGCCATCGTGCTGGTCGGCCTCGGCATCGTCATCTGGTCGCGTTTTGGCAGCGGCATCACGGCAGCCGATTTCAAGATTCCCGCCAACCCGCGCTTTGTTCTCAATTCCTTCGGGGTCATCTGCTTCGGTCTGGTCGGTCTCGAACTCGCTTCCGTCATGGGCGATGAGATCCAAGACCCCCGGCGCACTCTCCCCGGGGCGGTCGCATGGGGAGGATTGCTGTCGGGCACTCTCTACATCGCTGCCACGCTGACCTTGCTCATCGCAGTCGGCAAGAACGTCAACGTGCTGCAAGGTGTGGTGCAGGCAGTGACCGGAATGGCTGCCCGCGTCGGGGTGAGTTGGATCAGCGTTCCATTTGCTCTCATGCTCAGCCTAGCCATCGCCGGCATCGGTTCGGCTTGGATCGGTGGCTGCTCTCGCATTCCCTTCGTCGCCGGACTCGATTCCTACATGCCGTCGTGGCTCGGCAAGGTCCATCCCCGCTACGCTACCCCGTACGCCGCGCTCATCGTGCAGGGAATTGTTTCCGCGGTTTTGGTCATTCTGAATTTTGTCGGAGCGGGAGTGCAGGAAACGTTTCAGAAGCTGCTCTCGTTGGCGGTTGTGCTGCAGCTCGTTCCATTCGTCTACATGTTCGGAGCGCTGGTGAAGTTCGCCGTGACGGAGTCGGTTCCGAAAGGCCAGTATGGTCGTATCACGCTGTTTCTCGCCGGGACGAGCGGATTCCTGACCACGATCCTCGGCATCGCCCTGGTATTTTTTCCTGCCCAGCAGATAACGTCGCTCTGGCAGTACGAATTGTGGATGTTTGGCGGGACGCTGTTTTTCATCGGCCTGGCCGCATTCTTCTTTTTCGTCTACGGCCGCCGCAAGGCATCACGACAGATTCACCTTGCCGCAATCGCCGCGCCCGTGCCGGCAAGCGAAGTTCGGCGCTGAATTTGATTGTTGAACTTGATTTATGTGGGGACAGCCGCCCTCGGCTGTCCCGCGAGCGTAGCTCGCGGTAGCGACTTTGGGTGGCGCAGCGCTTCAGCAGCTGCGATATGTGCCGCAATGTGATCGGGGCTTTAGCCCCTGAGGTACTGAGGAGGATGTAAGCCATGCCCGGCGGAGTCAAAACTGACGTGAAAACCTACCAGATGTTCATCAACGGCGAATGGGTCGCGAGCCAGTCCGCGAAGACCTTCCCCGTCTACGATCCCTCGACCGAAGAGGTGATCGCGCAGGTCCCCGACGCTTCTGCCGATGACGTAAACCGCGCCGTCGCCGCCGCCAAGGCCGCCTTCGAAGAGGGCCCATGGGCGACCACAACCGCGCAGGAGCGAGGTCGCGTCCTGTTCCGCCTCGCCGACAAAGTCCGTCAGAACCTGCCCGCGCTTGCCGAACTCGAGTGCCGCAATACCGGCAAGCCCATTGTCGAAGCGGAGTACGATCTCAACGATGTTGCCACCTGCTTCGAATACTACGGCGGACTCGCCACCAAAGTTGTTGGATACGTGAATCCTGTCCCAGACAACGCCATGAGCTTGACGCTCAAGGAACCGGTCGGCGTAGCCGGACAAATTATCCCGTGGAACTATCCCTTGTTGATGGCTGCATGGAAGCTGGCGCCCGCGCTGGCCGCTGGCTGTACCTGCGTCCTCAAGCCCGCCGAGCAGACGCCTCTGACCGCTCTTGAATTCGCCAGGCATTTCGCCGACTGCGGCCTGCCTCCGGGCGTGGTCAACGTTGTTACCGGTTTCGGCGAGTCCTGCGGCGCTCCTCTCGTCCAGCATCCCGACGTAAACAAGATCGCCTTCACCGGCAGCGCTGCCGTCGGCAAGATCATCGTCAAGCAGGCCGCCGACACCGTGAAGCGCGTCACCCTCGAACTGGGCGGCAAGTCTCCCAACATCTTCTTCGCCGATGCCGATTTCGAAGCCGCCATCGACGGCGCGCTGTTCGGCGTGTTCATTAATCAGGGTGAGGTTTGCTCGGCCGGCAGCCGCATCCTGGTGCAGAAATCCATTTACAAGAAGTTTGTCGAAGCGATGACCGAGAAAGCCAAGAAAATCAAGCTTGGTCCTCCTCTGGAACGCGAAACTAAGATGGGCCCGCTGGTCAGCAAGGAGCAATACGACCGCGTGAACTCGTATATCGAGATCGGCAAGAAAGAAGCCAAGCTTGCTTCCGGCGGGGGTCGCCCCGAAAAATTCGCCAAGGGCTACTACGTCCAGCCCACGATCTTTTACGACGTTACCAACAGCGCCCGCATCGCCCGCGAAGAAATCTTCGGCCCGGTCGCTGCGGTGATTCCGTTCGAAGACGAAAAGGACGCGCTCAAGATCGCCAACGATTCTCCCTACGGCCTGGCCGCCGCAGTATGGACACGCGACATCTTCAAAGCCATGCGCGCCGTGAAAGCTCTGCGCGCCGGAATCGTCTGGGTGAACCACATGCAGCCTACCTACGTTGAAGCGCCGTGGGGAGGCTACAAGCAATCCGGCTTCGGTCGTGAACTCGGTCCCTGGGGCATCGAAGAATATCTCGAAACCAAACAGGTGTACATCAACCTGAACGAAGCGCCGATTGGCTGGTACTGAGAAGCCGAGTTGCGAGTACCGAGTACCGCGCAAGCCGCGTAGCGGCGGAAGAATACAGCCCACGGCGTAAGCCGTGGGAGCCAAAGTGGAAAATGATCAAGCCCCGGAGGGGCGAAAGAAAAGCCGGAACGCGAAATCTTTAAGAGCGGCAGTAGCTAACGGACCAACGACTGACGACTAACGACTAACGACGAGACTCACGATGTCCACCATTCAACTTCGCACTCCCATCCCCGGCCCGAAGTCCAAGGCCCTCTCCGAGCGCCGCGCCAAAGCCGTGCCCCGCGGCCTTTCTCATGGCACGCCCATCTACGTTGCCAAGGCCGAAGCTGCCTGGCTCGAAGACGTCGACGGCAACCGGTACCTCGATTTCGCCGGTGGCATCGGCTGCCTCAACGTCGGCCATCGCCAGGAAGCTGTCGTCGAGGCCGTGAAAGACCAACTCGAGCGCTTTCTTCACACTTGCGTGCAGGTCACGCCCTATGAGAGCTACGTCCGCCTCGCCGAGCGCATGAACGAGGTTACTCCGGGCAAGTTCGCGAAGAAGACTATCTTCGTCAACAGCGGCGCCGAGGCTGTCGAGAACGCCGTCAAGATTGCCCGCGCCTATACCAAGCGCCCCGGCATCATCGCCTTCGAAGACGCCTTCCACGGACGCACCATGATGACGCTGGCTCTGACCAGCAAGACACATCCTTATAAGGCCGGATTCGCGCCGTTTCCCTCTGAGGTGTATCGCGTCCCGTTCGCCTACTGCTATCGCTGCTCCTATAACTTGAAGTATCCGTCGTGCGATCTTTACTGCGCCCACCATCTCGAAGACACGTTCAAGCGCGTGGTGGCGAACGAGGAAGTTGCCGCCGTGATCGCGGAGCCCGTTCTTGGAGAAGGTGGATTCATCGCGCCTCCGCCGGACTACTTCAAGGTCCTGATCGATCTCTGCCACAAGCACGGCATCCTCTTCATTGCCGATGAAGTGCAGTCCGGCTTCGGACGCACGGGCGCGCTTTTCGCGAGCGAGCGTTACGGCATCGAGCCGGACCTTCTCGTCACGGCAAAATCTCTCGGCGGCGGATTGCCGCTCGCCGCCGTAACCGGCCGCGCCGAAATTATGGACGCGCCCAGCCCGGGCGGCCTTGGTGGAACGTTCGCCGGCAACCCGCTCTCCTGTGCTGCCGCGCTGGCTGTGCTCGACTTATTTGAGCGCGAGAATTTGCTCGCGCGCGCCAATGAACTCGGCGACCGCTTCCAGACCCGTGCCCGCGAGTGGCAGCGCCGCTGGTCCATCGTCGGCGACGTGCGCGGCCTGGGCGGCATGCAGGCCATCGAACTTGTGCAGTCGCCGGAAAGCAAGACTCCGGCAACCGACGAAACAAAGAAGATCACCCAATACTGTTACGAGCACGGTCTGATCACAATCACCGCTGGTTCGTACTCCAACGTCATCCGCGTCCTGGTGCCGCTGGTTGCCACCGATGCGCAAATCGACGAAGGCTTAGGTGTGCTGGAATCTGCCCTCGCCACGGTGTGCGACAAGAAGGGCGCGATCGCGCAGTTGGTGTGAGTTGTAAGTGGTTGTGTGGGTCCGGGTCTTTGACCCGGACAGGCCGAGCAAAGCTTGGCTCGCTTTTCGCTTGCACAACCAGAAATTGTCATCCTGAGCGAGGATTGGACTTCGCGCGCTGAGCGCGAAGTCCAACCGCAGTCGAAGGATCCCTATAACGCTGTATCATTAGTCATAGTCTGAGGGGATTCTCGCGGTGCATCCAACTGTGAGTTCTCGAGCACGACACTCTTCGCGATAGCAGAGGCATCACGATCATGACCGTAGCAGCACCTCCTGCCACCAGACTGACGAACTACATCAACGGCCAATGGGCCGGCTCGCACTCCTCCGAATGGCGCGACGTGGTCAACCCGGCCACCGGCGAAGTTCTCGCCAGCGTACCGCTCGCTGACACCGCTGAAGTTGCCACCGCCGTCGAGGCCGCCGCAGCCGCTTTCCCCGAATGGCGCCGCACTCCGCCTGAAGATCGCATCCAGCCTCTGTTCAAGCTCAAGATGCTGCTCGAAGAGCACATCGACGATATCGCCCGCATCATCACGATGGAGAACGGCAAGACGTTCACGGAAGCCAAAGCGGAGATGCGCCGCGCCATTGAAAACGTCGAAGTGGCCTGCGGCATTCCCATGATGATGCAGGGCTACAACCTCGAAGACGTCGCCCGTGGCATTGACGAGATGATGATCCGCCAGCCCCTCGGCGTCACCGCCGCCATCGTGCCTTTCAATTTCCCCGGCATGATTTCGTTCTGGTATCTGCCCTACGCCATAGCCACCGGCAACACGTTCATTCTCAAACCGAGCGAGCGGGTTCCGCTCACCATGCGCTACGTGTATGAACTCCTCGAAAGAACTGGCCTGCCCAAAGGTGTTGTCAATCTGATCAACGGTGGCAAGGCAGTGGTCGACGCGCTCATCGACCACCCTAAAGTCCGCGCCATCAGCTTCGTCGGATCGACTCCGGTGGCGCGCTACATCTACGCGCGCTCGGGCGAGCAAGGGAAGCGCTGTCAATGTCAGGGCGGAGCGAAGAACCACGTCGTCGTTCTCCCCGATGCCGACATCCCGATGGCGACGCAGATCATCAGCGACAGCGCCTTCGGATGCGCCGGACAGCGTTGTCTCGCCGTCTCGGTCGCCATCACGATCGGCGAAGCGCAGAAGACGTTTCGCGACTCGATCGCTGACGCGGCCTCGAAACTCCGCGTCGGCAACGGCCTGGAAGACGGCGTACAGATGGGCCCCGTGATCACGCCGCAGAGTAAAGAACGCGTCGAATCATTGATCGGTCTCGGCGAAAAGCAGGGCGCGAAGGTTCTGCTCGATGGGCGCAACTCGAAGATCCCAAAATACGAGTCCGGTAATTTCGTGAAGCCCACGATCCTCGATGACGTTCCCGCGACCAGCGATCTCGCCGACACGGAAATCTTCGGCCCTGTGCTCAGTCTTGTTCACGCTGACAACATGGACGAAGCCCTGGCGTTCCTCGAACGCAGCGCCTACGGCAACCAGGCGTCGCTGTTCACGTCGAGCGGATCGGCCGCGCGCCGCTTCCGCTACGAAGCGCCTGCCGGCAATATCGGCATCAACATTGGAGTGGCCGCGCCCATGGCCTACTTTCCGTTCAGCGGCTGGAAGAACAGCTTCTTCGGCGATCTCCACGGCCAGGGCCGCGACGCCATCGAGTTCTACACCGACAAGAAGGTTGTCGTGGAACGATGGGCCAAGGAGCACAGCCGAAAATTCTAGAAGATTGAGAAATTGGGAAATTGAGAAATTGGGTAATTGAAAATCGAGCTGCGATCGGATTCACGTTTGTCAGTTCTAGAATTACTCAATTACAAGATTACCCAATTACTCAATGGTTCACGAATGAGGAATTCATGACTACTACCATTGCTAATCCCGCTATGACCGGTCAGGAAATCGTTGATCTCACCAAGAAGCACACACTGTTCGAGTGGTCGGCGCAATCGAAAGTTGATCCCATTCCCGTAGCCCGCGCCAAGGGCATTTATTTCTGGACTCCTGAGGGCAAACGCTTCATCGACTTCAACAGCCAGTTGATGTCGGTCAACATCGGTCACAGCGACGAGCGCGTTTTGCGGGCGATCAGCGAGCAGGCCGCAACGCTCTGCTACGCGAATCCGTTCATGGCGACCGAGCCGCGGGCGCGGCTTGGCGCGAAGCTGGCGGAGATTACTCCCGGCGACATCGACACGTTCTTCTTCACCAACGGCGGCGCCGAGGCGAACGAGAACGCGATCAAGATCTCGCGCTTCTTCACCGGACGTCACAAAATCATGGCCCGCTATCGGTCTTACCACGGAGCGACC
>JADGNP010000259.1 GCA_017883425.1 Candidatus Sulfotelmatobacter sp.
CCGCTGCCGCAGGTGCTCCCGCGGGGACGCAACCGCAGATGCCCAGCCTGGAAGACATGAAGCACATGGCCGACAAGAAGGCCGAACCTCTGCTTGCCAAGCTGAAGACCGATCCCAACAACTCCGAACTGCTCAACCAGATCGGTACACTTTACAAAGCGACGCATCAGTTCAAAGAAGCGGCGGGATATTTCCAGAAGGCCATCGAAGCCGATCCCAAGAATGTGGCTGCGCGCACCGATCTGGCTTCATGCCTCTACTACGAAGGGGATGCCGACGGTGCCATCCAACAACTCCAGCAATCTCTCAGTTACGACCCCAAGGATGCCAATTCGCTGTTTAACCTGGGGATGATCCGTCTGCAGGCGAAGAACGATCCCACCGGTGCGGTAACCGCATGGCAGCAGTTGCTGAAGTTGAATCCCACGCTGGCAGAGGACAAGAAGGCAGCGGTCCAGAAGTTGATTGCCCAAGCCCGGAAATCCAAGACGAGCGAGTAGCGGGGCCAAGAAACAACCTCACCCGGCAGTGGTGCCGTTTGAGAGAAAGCTTCGTATCAGGGCATGCCTTCCTTCAGGCATGCCAAACTGCACCATCACTCATCCCCCGCCAGCTTTGCGAAATCTCAGGAACCACCCAGCAGGCGGGGACAGATTTCAACCCCGTGTCAAGCGCCGCCGTATCCCAGAAATGACCAGCGTAACGGGGAGGTCCCTAAAGTTTCACCCGAAAGGCCGATGTAGTCGGTATGGCCATACCTCTACTTTGTCGGCGTCTCTGGCCGCTGGTCTTACTCCTGCTGTTTTGCATCGGAATCTCCCCGTGCGTGGCCAGCGATCCGGCCGAACTCACCTACCGCACCCAGGTCACCGAGGTTCGCCTGAGCTTTTCTGCCATGGACCAGAACAATCACGGTGTGGCCACGTTGCAGGCCAGCGATTTCGCGGTCGTTGACAAAGATGTTATCGTCCGCAATTTTCAAAGCTTTACCCGCTCCGACTGGACGAAGCTCGAAATCGCCATTGTCATCGACGCCAGCGAATCGGTCACACCGCGCTTCCGTCAGGAGATGGCGGACATTCTGGAACTGGTATCTCAAACCGCCGGAGTGCCGGACGAAAACCTCTCCATTTTTTCTTTTGACGGTCCGCGGCCCTACTTGCTTTGTGCCGGAGACTGCCGCGCGTCCCACGCCGCCGAGCGACTTCCGGCAGCACACGCCCACGGACTTACGCCCTTGTACGACACCATCGTCTTCGCGGCAGACTTTCTTTCGCACCAGGGCGACGCCCATGCCGAGAGAGTCCTTATCGTGTTTTCTGACGGCGCTGATACCATCAGCCGCAACTCGCGTGGCGATGCTATCGACGCGGCGCTGCGGGGCGAGGTTCAACTGGATTGCATCGACTTGAACAAGCCCGCCTACGCTTCGCAAGGCGCTGCAGTTCTGCGAAGTCTTGCCAGTGCGACCGGAGGCCGCTATTTCCCGCCGCCGGACGGGGCCGCGCACGCACTGAATGTAATACTTGAAGGCTTTCAAGCAAGTTATACGGTTAGCTATCGACTACCGAGTCGCGCCTCCGGGTTCCATGCGGTCCGGATTCTTCCCACACATAACCTCAACCTGCAGTTCCGCAGCCGAAGCGGATACTACTATCCAAGCCAAGTTCGGTGATTGGGGGACTATGAAACGCACGCTGTTCTTCATTCTTGTGCTCGCTTTTCCGGTTCTTCTTTCGGCGCAAGCCCGCACCCACCAGCAAGGCACGATCATCCGCATGCGGATGACGGATTGTCTGGGGCCGCAGCATGGGTTCATGGCAGTCATGTCGGGTGCCGGCAAAGTGGAAACGGGCGCGCTATGTCCCGAGTACGTTTTGGTGGCGGACAAAGTCGTCTATGTGATCAGCGGCAAGAGCTCGGAGCAACTCATCCCCTTGGCGGAAGTCACGCGATTTCGCATGCTCAAGAACGAGATGCTGATTCGCATTGATGACGCCCCGAGAGAATCGCATTTCCACGTCAAGGCGATGGTGCTGCGGCCGGAATGGGATCGCAATCAAATGCTCGAGGAAGCAGAGGCTAGCGCCATGATTACCCGTCATTTAGACCCGGCTACTATGAGAGAGCAGCCATAGCGTGAGGAGTCAGGGGGCAGGGGGCAGGAATCGCGATTGCGAAATTTGGTGGCGGAAGCTATTTGCGAGGCTTCCCTACCCGCTGGGCGGTCGCGAACATCTTCGCCACTGTGTCCAGATCCTTCGGCTGTACCTTCCCTGCGGGGATGCGCAGGTGAGTGAGGTCTTCGAGCTTCAGCAACAGGTCCACCAGCGCCATGGAGTCGATCAGTCCAGAGGAAACCAGCGGGGAGTTCTCGTCCAGGCTCACGCCCGGTTTTCGGATTAACCGAACAATGTGTTCAATCATCTGCTGTGCTTCTTCGGTCATCCAATCCCTCTCTCCTGACAGGCTCTCGAGAACTCAGATCTTGCGGGGCAGCCCTTCTAGCGCTATAAGCCTTCTCGTTCCTTCAGGGTTATAGAGTTTGCCGAAAAGCCGGTTTTGGGTGGCGCAGCGCTTTCAGCGCTCCGATTAAGTCGTTCTTTTCTTCGAGGGCTTTACCCACTGAGAAATATCATTACACCGCCCCAACACTTGTGTATCAACTCGGAGCCGGCTGACGCAACCACTGCTATCTCACTGTTGTTGACGCTACTGTTGTTCGGTGCACGAGTCGGTTTGCCGGGGCACGCGTCGGAAGAACCGAATGCTCCTGTTCACTGACTTTCGAAGCCGAGAAGGTGTACGATCCATCGAGCAAAAAAGCTTCGCTGGAGGCAATGTGTCCCGTCGAAGATGGTTTCTCGTTACTATCCATCTCGGTGTATTGTTTCACTTCTCCCTGACAATGGCAGTCGCGCAGAACGAGCCTATTTCTGCTGATCAAGTGGTCGCCAGATATCTGGACGCAATCGGCGCAGACCGATTCCCTTCCATCACGACCTTCGCGGAAAGGGGTGACCTTTCCGGTAACTTAATAAACTTTGGGCAGGGATCTCGCTCTCCCACACAATCTCTAAGGCGAGAACGCGGAATATTTGAGTTCTATTTCAAGAGTCCCAACTTCAGATTCAGCTCAAGTCTCACCGAACATAACTCGGTGATTGCAATGCACGGGTGTGATGGAAAAGTGGCCTGGCACATCGATGCGTACTTGAAACGTAGCGAGTTCAAACCAAAACCTGGGAGCGAGTACGATTGCGAAGAAGGCTTTGAACCAATGCCAGCTCGTTGGCGCAAAGCGAACGTAAAATTGCGGCTTATCAAGAAGAAAGAAGTTGAGGGTCGTATGGCATGGGAAATTAAAGCAGACGACCCCAAATCGCAAGGGTCTGGCACTTACTACTTTGACGCGGAGACCTATTTGCTTCTCCGTACTGGAAACGCGGGATCGACCGTTACCTACTCGGATTATCGTGACGTGGGCGGAATCAAACTGCCGTTCACGACCGTTCGGGAGTTTACAAATTCTAGGCTGGTAACTACGGTGCGCGAGCTGAAAATCAATGCTCCCATCGACGACGCCAGGTTTGCCGAACCCCAACCAAAGGCTGGAGTCATTGCGGCAACTTCCAACGCTTCTCCCGAGAAGGATAAAGCTGAGATCTCGAACGTCACCCCGCCAAAGACACCTGCGCCACCGAATGCGGCCAGCATAACGGAAGTGAATTTTCCGAATTTTACCTCTTGTGCGATCGCGGAACTCCAGTTGACGATCCCCGAACTCCATGGGCTCAAACCGGCTCCAAATCAGGAGAAATTGGCCGCCCTGCTCGATAAGGTTGGGGCGAAGACCTTAGATATTGCGCGGAACACGCCGAACCTGATTTCTCGGGAGACCGTGACCCAGTCGCAGCAAGGCGTCGGCGAAACGCGCCGCGACTATGATTACCTGATACTGACTCGTGTCGAAGGGAATGCGGTTGGCCTCAACGAATTTCGCGTAGATCTCAAAACCGGCGATAAGTTTCAAACCGATGCAGCAATGAAAAGCGAAGCGTCGACGTTGGCCGACCTGGAACGCGCCAGCCATGAGCTCGGAGCATCGCAAGCCGGTCGCCCACCCGCATCCCAGGGCTTCGCCACCTCATGGGTCCATTTTTATCCTCTCAATCGGTCGCAAGCCACGTTCCGCTATCTGGGAGAACAGAAGATGAATGGCCAGCGCACTCTGGTTCTGGCCTTTGCACAAAAGCCTCAATCCGTGCTGTCGCCTGCGATGTTCCTATATCAGGGCAAGACTGCTCCCATGTTCCTTCAAGGCGTGGCTTGGGTTGATGCCTCCGATTTTCGGATTTGGCGTTTACGGACAGATCTTCTTTCACCGCTCCCCGAGGTTTCTCTGCACCGGTTGACTGCGGACATTCAGTTTATGCCAACACGAATCGAAGAAGTGCCTTCGCTCTTGTCGCTGCCACGCGAGGTCACGGTCACATCAGAAGTGAGTGGATCGACTCTCCGCGAAATTCACAAGTATTCTGAATATCGGCTCTTCCGCACGCACTCGAGAGTTGTGCTGAAGCCATGACCTCGGTTTTCTTGGGGGGCAGCTATACAGACGGCAAGGCTGAAACACCCGTAGCTGGCGAGGCGCCGGCGCGAGGATAACTGACGTAACATCTCGATTACGCTCATTGACACACAACACCTGGCTGCAACGGCTGCCGTTACTTGCAGACGAGAGTCACAGATGGGTACCCCTTTCCCGTAACCGTGCCAGAGTTACTGATCGTCGCCGGCGTGGGGGTCGCACTGAGGCAGGTCGCCAGCCCTTGGGTCGAAGCTTGATTGCTGATGCTGGTATTCACGGGGTCGGAGGTCGACCATACGCCAACAAAGTCTGGTATTAAAGGACAGTTGCCCTTCACTGTAGATGAGAGCGAAAACTGCACCTCATTTCCCGGTGCAGTGGCGTTGTGATCAGCCGTCGCGTTCACCGGAGCTATAGCGGTGGTGACCACGCATCTGTCGCTGGAGATACCGCCACAAGCGGCCATCGACGCACACACGAGCACTAGAGATAACAGGCAAGGTTCGTTACGCATCTTAAGCAACTCCGCTCCATTGGAACCCTGAATCGAGGGAAAAGTTGCATAATGGCATCCTGCTGGACGACTGTAAAGGCTCCCCCTTGGTTGGCGTAACATCAATTACGCTCAAAACCCCTCAATGAGCGCCATGGCCTGCTTACGACAGCTACGATTTCAATGGCCACCAACCAAGCGAAAAACTAGATATGATTCTAGGCTTCTTTAGTCTCTTTCGAACCGAAGCCAAGATGCCAATCATCCCGGTTCCCACAAATCCTAGCGTGCCCGGCTCGGGCGCTTGTACGAAAGTTTCTGGGTAGTACAGTCCGGTGTTGGAATCAAAGTAAACAGGTATCTTTCCACTTGCGAATCCGCCGACTTGAATCGTCTGCCCGGTGTCGGAGTTTATTCCCCACGCATCGAAGTAAATCTGCACAGGGATTGTGAAGCTCTTGTCGTCCGTAGGCAGGGTAATAGAGGACATGAAGATTCCGGAGTTTGTCGGATCAAAATCGAACTCCAGGGGCACCCCGTCAATCCACACGACGGTTGGATAAAGGAATAGCGTTGCGGCCCCTCCAAACGTCGATCCCGGTGCGTAGCCGTCGGTGATGAAGAAGTAGGACGGTGTCCCACCTAACAGAACTAACGGGTGCCCATTCATCTGTCCAACAAATCTAAAATTGTCGCCACTGCCGTCATTTGGCCTCAGATAAATGTGGTCCGCAAATGCGGTCGAAGACGTTAGGGTAACGAATAGCAGGAAGAGGGGGAGGAGAAACCGTTTCATATGCACCTCGCGGAGACAGTCACAAATGTTACGCCGACGATTTCGGACTTTCAAGAGATCCGAAACTGCGCAAAATCCCCTTTACGCTCGTTGACCAGCGTTTCGAGTTGCGTCACCGTGAGAGATGTCCCGCGCTCCCACATTGCGGGGACTACCCGCCCGGATTCAAGGTTTGGGACGGTTGCCATTACCCGCGAGGCGGGGGCCCGGCGGGACCCGCATTCTACTTTCTCGGGAAAGCAAGCAGCGTGTAATAACACTTCCCAACTGCCTTAGCCCCTGAGGCTCGTTGTGCGAGTGTTTCCGGCAGTCTGTTAAACCTCAACCTTAAGTTCCGGATGCTCCTGCAACAGCTTCTCGCGAGTGGCGGAACGTGCTGCCTTGCCCGCGGTGCTCTTCACGATCCATTTGGGTGGCTTCAGGAAGATCGTACGAACCGCGACTCCCATGCCGGCCACGACTCGGCTGCGGACCTCGCCCTCGGTCTCGGCGGCATGGGCGAGAAGCTCTTCACGCTCCACTTCCGCCACCACGACGATGTCTTCCGTCCCGAGATCGGGATTGTACACGCCCATCGCGATCACGCGGCCGTCGTGGATGGCCGGATGGCTGGCGACAATCTCCTCAATGTCCTGGGGATAAATATTCTCCCCGCCGATGATCAGCAAATCTTTCTTCCGCCCGACCACATAAAGCTCCCCTTCCAGGCAGAAGCCAAGATCACCCGTGTGGTACCAGCCATCGACAATCGCTTGCGCGGTAAGGTCGGGACGGTTGTAGTAGCCGTCAAACAGGCAGTCGCTCTTGACCAGAATTTCGCCGACGCAGCCGTCGCCGAGGACCGCTCCAGAATCAGACGCGATACGAACTGCGTGATGGGGCAGCAACCGGCCCGACGAGGTGAACCCAACCGCACCCGCAGTTCCCTCCGCCACGGGGACGATGCGATGAGCGCTGCGAAACGCCGGACCATCCGCCCAAAGGCAGATCAGCGGTCGATCGATGTCTGATTGCGTTACTGCGAACACATCTTCCGCCATGGCGTAAGACGACTGCAGGGCTGCGCTCTTGAGTCCAGCAGCAGAGAAGGCTTTCTCGAATTCACGCATGCTGCTCGCGCGAACCGGCTCGGAACAGTTGATCAGGGCCCGTACCGACGACAGGTCGTACTGCGCCCACCGGTCTTGTGGCGTCCGCCGGGGCACGAACTGAAACGCAAAATTCGGCAGCCATGCCAGGGTGCACTTGTACTCGCTGATAATCTGCAGCATGGTTTCGGGGTGCATCACCCAGTCCAGAGGCGATTGCAGCACAACGGGAAGGTGGCACACCATGGGCAACATGAAGCATGCGATCAGCCCCATATCGTGGTAGAGAGGCAACCAGCTGTAAATGTGGTCGGTGGCGGCATCGATCTTCACCACTCGCGCTAGATGCTCGAGCTGGCGCAGCACCGCGGCGTGGGTCAGGGCCACTCCCTTCTGCAGTCCGGTTGTGCCCGCTGAATGTTGGATAAAAGCCAGACTCTCGGGTTGAATCTGGTGAAGAGATATCTCCTCGCCTGCGTCCGTTCCGTTCCCCGCACGGAGGAGCTTGGTTGCCTCGCCGAGGGACACATGGCCCAGCAGGTCGTCGGGGAATTCATGGTCGATGACCACGGCCCTGGCGTTGAGGTTGGCGGTGACGCCAGCCAATCCGGAGCGGTACTTGGAAGGCTCGATCTTGAAGTTGGGATAGGCGAGGAATGTGGGCACTGCGCCGAGCATCATCGCTCCGACAAAGGTGGCCA
>JADGNP010000260.1 GCA_017883425.1 Candidatus Sulfotelmatobacter sp.
CGCAGGCGCCATCGCCGCAGACCATGGCGTCGTAGTTGTGCCGGACCATCAGCATGTTGCGCAGCGTAGCGGTCTTGGAATCCTGCGGCCGCTCATCGTTGTAGAGGCCCAGGTATTTCTGCGGCGTATCCGGCAGAAGATTCACGAAGCCGGTGCCGGTCTCGTGGTCGGCATTGACTTCCTCGGTTTCCTCGACCATCTTCAAGGCCTCGTGCTCGCCGCATGCGGTCACGCAGGCAGCGCAGCCTTTACATAAGTCGGAGACGAAGATCGAGAAGATCCCGCCGGCGCCGGGCTCCTTTCTCTCCGGAGTCGAGAAGATGGCATTCACCTTCTGGTAGGCCATTGGCACTTTGTCGATTATGGCGAAGAACTGGCCCTTAGCCTCTTCCGAGAACCCATCCACCTCGGCCGTAACCCGGCGGAGGATTTGAGGCAGCAGCGCTCTTGAATTGCTGGCTACTGCATCGGACATCATCTGACGCGCGCGTTTCTCGATCTCGGGGAGGGATTGCAACATCTTCCTGCGCTCGCCCGGATCGCTGACGTATCGCGTGACCGCAGTGTGCAGAATCGTCTCTACGTCTTGCGCACAGTTGGGCAGGGCCGTATCGGGACAGGCCACGATGCACTCCATGCACTGGGTGCAGTTTTCGGGGATGAAGAGCGGTGTGATGAGACGCGCAACATACTTCGACGCCGTATCACCGCTGGCAGCGGCCATGACGCCTACCGAAGCCAAAGCAGATGACGGCTGGTTGTATCCGTAGCCAGAGCGGAACTCGGCATCGAAGGTCGCGATCCGAGTGAGCGGAGTGCGCTCTGCCTGGCCCGCGGGCGCAGGGAAGGAGCGGCATCCATTCCCGTTATCATCGATGACCGCAGGCGGAAGCGCGACACCGCGCAACGAGGAGCGATCTTCGGCTTCGAGCTTGCCCACGCGGATCTCCTGGACGCGTTCGAAGCCCTGGGTCATCACTTCCATGTTCGACTTCACAACGGCTTCACCGAGCTGACCGAACTTCTTCACGTATTGCTTGTGAACCACGTTGCGGAACTGCTCCTGGGTTATGCCGAATTCGCCCAGTAGCGGCGAGACCGCGAAGAATGCGCCCAGAAAAGCGTTCCCCTGCATGCGAAGTTGAAGGTCGCTGCGGTCGGTCGCAGTGCGCGCGATTTGGAAACCCGGCAAGGTGAACACGCGGATGTTTTGGTCGATGACCTGCTTGCGGGCCCATAAAGGCAACCGCTCCCAGGCCGCTTCGCCGGTCTCGTCGGACTCCCATACCAGGCAGCCGCCGTCGGCCATGCCGGCCAGCGGATTGGTGTGGGTGAATGCCTTCGGGTCGCAACAAAGCACGACGGTCACGTGACGAAGATCGCAATTGACGCGGATTCTTTCCGGGGCCGCTACCAGAAAGTAGGCGGTGGGAGCACCTTTCTTCTCGGAGCCGTACTTGGGATTCGCGCTGACGTGAATGATCTCTTTGGGATTGCCCAACTCGTCGACAATCTTGTCGCGCTCGTAGAGCAGGTCGTTCAAATCGCCCAGGATGGCACCCAGGTTCTTGCCCGTGGTGATTGCGCCCCAGCCGCCGATGGAGTGGAAGCGAACGGCGACCGCGCCTTCGGGCAGAAGCGACGGTGTTTCGTCGGACTTCACCTCATAGGGATGATCGACTCCGAGCACGATAAACGAGGTTCCGTCAGAGGCGCGCTTGCCGTCTGTGCGAGCGCGAGCGCCGGTGGCAAACTCGTACGCGCCGAAGACCTGCTCCGGCCGGAAGTCCCGCGAGCCCAAACCATAGATGCCGGAGAAGAGGCGGGGCATCTGCTCGGCTGTGATGGCAGGCAGGCCGCGGGTCGCGGGACGATCACCGGTCTGCAATGCCTTATTGAGCGCAGTCCGGATGTCGCGGCCCATCGGGTTGTCGCCCGCCATCGCCTCGTCGGTGCGCTCCAGTACGATGACATTTTTCTTTCCGGCTAGCGCGTTGATGACCGCGGCTTCGGGGAAGGGGCGAATCACGTTGAGGTGGATGGAGCCAACCTTCGCACCTCTGCGGTGGCGAAGGTAATCCACGGCGGCTTCGATGTTCTCCGCCGCCGAACCCAGCGACACGAAGACGGTGTCCGCGTCGGCGGCCTTATAGGCGCTCAGCATGCCGTAATAGCGGCCGGTCAGCTGTCCGAAATCCGCGTAGGCCTCTTCGAGGAACTGCGCGATCGGTTCGGAGAAGTTGTTGCGGCGCGCGGCGATGCCCTGCATGTAGTGCTCTTGATTCTGCACCGGCCCGAGCAGCACAGGGTTGGTGAGATCGATCATGCGCGGCACCCGGCGACGCTTCGGACCGAACAGGATGCGCTGGCTCTCGGTGGGACAGTCGATGATGTCGTCCGGAGCGCCGAGGAACAGGCGGATCAGCTCCGACTCGTGCCTATAAAAAGTTCGCTCCAGATGAGAAGTGAGAAAGCCGTCCTGGCAGTTCATGCCGGGCGTCAGGCTCAGTTCGGTCACGCGCCGGAGGATAAGCGCCTGGTCGGCGGTTTGCTGAGCGTCTTTGCCGAATAGAATGATCCATCCGGTGTCGAGCGCGCCGTAGACATCGTCATGGCCGCAGTGCACGTTGAGTGCGTGCTTGGTCAGCGCCCGAGCGACCACCTCCAGCACCATCGTCGAGCACTTGCCGGGCGCGTGATAATACTGTTCGAGGCCGTACACGATTCCTTGGCCGGAGGTGAAATTCACTACCCGCTTGCCACACACGGAGTGCGCGATGGCTCCGCCCTGCGCCGCGTGTTCGCCTTCGGCTTCCACCGCCAGGGAGTTGCCGCCGAAAACATTCAGGCGGCCTTCGGCGTAGGACTGTTGATAGAGTTCACCCAATTCGGTCGAAGGTGTGATGGGGTAGAAAACGCCGGCATCGGCAATGCGTGTTTCCGTATGGTACGAGACGAGCTGATTGCCGTTTGCGGTGACTCGTATGCCAGGGTAGCGAGGTGCGGTGGTCATAATCTCCTCCACGAGGGTGCACTTCCCGGCGAGGTGTTATTAGAAATGCGTTCACGGTCGATATTCCAGTCGTGAGCGCCGAACACAAATATTTTCACCCTTGCGGCGCACCTCTGTCAGTGATCTCTCACGCATCGGGAAGTGCGGTCGCATTCGGGCGGATGATTACCCGCGGGCTCTGACGAGTTTCCCGGTCCGTTTCGCTGCCGAGCCTGCCTGGGGCACGTTCCCTCCGGTTACACTGGCCAGTGGGTTTTCAGCGTCCCCCTCCTTGGAAGAATAGAGAAATTCTTCGATTTCATCGATTCGTCCGCTGGCGTCACGGTAACCAATCTCAATGAGGTCTCGCGTGTACTTGGGTGTGAATAGCAGGTAGCTCATCAGGTCCGCACAGGACGCCGCGTCTCGTCCCAAACCGGACACAAAGTAATGGATCAGAGAGGGCAAGTCTTTCTGGTGCCGCTCCGCCAGATCCGATAAATTGACCGAAGGCGTGATGATAAAGGTCTCCAATGGCCGTATCTTTTGACCTCCTTCAATCCCCAGTTGATTGATATGGCCATCGTTGAGCAGCTGATTCAGATGTTCAAGGTGCTCCATATCAGTTGCGAGATGGTCCAGAAACATAACGTTCAAAAGAACTCCCAGCACCTGCGCAAGCGAAGGGTTTCTCTCATCGGTGGCTTCTTCTTGACTTTCTTTATTTCCGCAGCGCACGCCGATTGCAAAAACTTTCTCCGCCCCCAGGCGGATCACCGGGCTGAGAGGCTGTTGCAGCCGCGCACAGCCATCGCCGAAGAAGGCGGAGCCACGCGGGGTTTGGAGTTTTAACGGCTGGAAAATCATAGGAATCGCCGAAGACGCGCAAACGTGGTCGACCGTGATTTTGGTCGCAACCGTCACCAGCCGGATCCTCTTCCACAGCGGATGGCCCTTCTTTCCCTGAATGAAGAGATAGCTTTTGCCGGAGTTGTAGTTGGTCGCGGAAATCGCGAGAGCGTAGAGGTACCCGCGCTTGATGTTTTCCTGGATCCGGTTGCAGTCGAGGTGCTTATTGAGAAAATGGCGTAAGGGAGTGGCATCTAATAACGATCGGGCATTGCCTCCCCCCAGAATCGCTCCAAAGGAGAGATCGAGTATCCAGGTTATGGAATTATGCGCCTGGGACAAGAGACCACAGTGAAAGATGTCGGAAGGTTCGAGAGCCGCCCAGACGTCAGCAAGAGTCTTGGTTGCCAAAGCAAAATCATCGCAACCTGTGGCAATAGCGGAACCATTAATCGCTCCCGCGGAAGCGCCTCCTATGATAGGAAAAGGATTACCCTGTGTTCGGGCGCGTTTCAGCTCGCCAACGCGCTTGAGAACTCCGGCTTGATAAGCGCCGCGAGCACCGCCGCCCGTCATGACCAGACCGACCGCGTTTTCCATCGTTCTCCTCGCTGGCCCGCCTGCCTAGCTTCGTAGCGACGTCACGCGATCAAGTCCGTGGAGTGCTGCGGTGACAGGCGTCTTTCCAACTTCGGTTCTGTATATAGACCCGCTCCCATCGGCGATTCCATTGTCCCCTGCTATTCAACCTCACTGGGCTCACCCTTGGCTGTGACGAGACTCACAGCGCTGCGTGAAAAGAATTCGGGGATTCTTGGGCCCGCCGACCCAGACGTTATGAACAGCCCTTACCACCAGTGGCCAAAAGGCCTGAATTGCAATCAATATCCTCAGCTACCCTCGTGCCTATGGCTGAGGAACTGCACCAGCAACGTCATCAACTCCGGGAACCAGGGCGCACTGGTCCGGCCCAGCTTGGCCTTAGCGGTAGGGACCCAGTTCAATAAGTGGCGTTCCAGAAATTCAGTCTCAGCCCGTGCAAGCAGCCGGACTTCGGCTCGGGTGACGGCATGACCGGTTGCTTCTTGCCTTCATACAGACGCTGCTCGTAGTTGTACTCCCAGGCATGACCGTAGTCGTCCATCGTAGGCAAGGGGCTGGGCTGGGCTGGAGCGCGCCGTTTTTCCAGCCGCCCCCGATGCGGTCCCACTGGCGCGGGTAGCCGAGGCCGGGGCGGGTCTCGACATTGTTCCAGTACATGTAGCCGGTGCCGTCGCGGTCTGTCCACAGCTTCTTGCAGGCGATTGTGCAGGTCTGGCAGCCTAAGCACTTGTTCAGGTCCATGACCATCGCGTATTGGTGTCTTGACATGGCTGCTTCTCCTCAGACCTTCGCCTTCTCAACATCCACCTTGCTGTCGCGATTGTTCCCAGTAGGGCCCAGTAGTTCAGGCGAAAATTGACGTGTCCGTACTTGCCGATGAGCTGCGTCGGCTTGATCTTGATGTAGGTGAGCGACTGCCATCCGCCTTCCTTGAACCCAAGAAATTTCTCCCAGCCGTGGTACATCGTTACTCGGCCCGGTTTTTCGCCGGGCAGTATCTGCAGGCGGCAGACGCACTGGCCAACCTCGTTATGGATGCGGACCCAGTCGTTGTCTTTCAGGCCGCGTTTGCGGGCGTCGTCGGGATGCATGTAGACGATCGGCCCGCCGCGCTGCAGGCGCAGCATGGCGCGGTGGTCCCGCCACGTCGAGTGTATAGACCAGCGTCCGTGTGGCGTGTTCCAGTAGAGCGGGTACTTTTCATCGACCGGCTCCTTGAATGTGGGGAGAGCTTCGCCCAGTTCGATGTACCAGGGATGATCGATGTAGAACTGTTGGCGCCCGGTGAGCGTGCGCCAGGGACGCTTCCTTTCGAGTTGATGTTTGAAGGGCGTGTAGGCGATGCCTGGCTCGATGTCGCTGTTCCAGGACTCAGGATCGGTAGCAATAAAGCGCAGCGGCTTTTGCTGAATCTGCTGATACGTCATCCCCTTGGTTTCTTCCGCATTTCCCAAAATGAAGTTGACCGCCTGTTCATCGGTCTGAATCGTCCCTTTGCCGGTCCAGTCGTGCGCGAGTTGGGTGAAATCGCGATTCCAGTCAAAAGCGTCATCGTGAAAAGGCTTCAGACCTTTCCTGGTTGCGACTTCTGCCATCTTCTCGGCTAGGGCGCGGAAGATGTCCCAGTCGGTCTTGCTTTCAAACAGCGGCTCACAGGCTTTGCCGAAGGGGTGAATGTAGCTGTGGCAATCGGTTGTATTGATATCTACCTTTTCGTAGTAGCTGGCCGCGGGCAGGACGACGTCAGAGTAGAGCGCCGTCGTGTCCATGCGATAGTTGATATTTACGATCAGGTCGAGATCTTTCCAAAGTGACGATTCCAGAATCTCGTTACCCTTCGCCTGGTTCAGGTAGTTCGCGCGCCACACGATGAACGCACGCGGCTTTTTGCCGTTCTTGGGCCACAGCGGCATCCATCCGTTCTTCACCGATTCCTGGATGTACCACTCGATGGGCTTGCCGTCATAGAGGTGCGGGTCCTTATTGGTGGAGTGGACGTAGCTCCACAGTGTGGTGTTCTGGAAACGCTGTTTCTTGCGGGTTTCGGGGTAGGCGAGCTTGAAGAAGCCCTGTTCCGGCCAGACACGCTCCTGGCCCACGTAGTGATTGAATCCTCCGCCGTTCTTGCCGGTGTTGCCGGTCAGGGCCACCAGCAGGATGAGCGAACGGTTGCTCAGATCGTTGTGGAACCAGTGGTTGGTGCCGGCTCCGTGGATGATCATTGCCGGCTTGCGCGTGCCCAGTTCGTTGGCGAAGAGTTCGATTTCGTGGGCTGGCAGGCCGGTGCGCGCGGCGACCTTATCCAGCGTGTATCCGGCGATTTCTTTTTTCAGGAGTTCGAACACCGTGGTGACTTCGGCGGTCTTACCATCGGCAAGTTGCACGTGAAAAGTTCCAGTCAGCGCGGGATCGACGCCGTTGAGTTGAATGGTCTTCTGCTCCGATCCCATGGAACCGGGCGTCGGAGCGGCGTGCTGCTGTTTCGCATCCCAGAAATAGAAGATGTCTTCCTTGCCGCCTTTCTTGAGATCGGCCTCCCGCAGGAACCGGTTCGTGCCCGAGAGCACGAGCAGAGGCATATCGGTTTGTTCTTTTACATACGGCCCGTCAATCATGTTGTGATCGATGAGAAACTTGGCTACACCCAGCGCGAGAATGCCGTCGGTGCCGGGGTTGATGCGGAAATGGCGGAGAGATCGGAGGGATCAAGGCCCAGCTCCCGAGTCGCCGTTTCAAGTTCGGGGGAAACCGCCAGCCGGTCAAACGTCACCAGCTTCAGGCACACCGTGGGGCAAACATCCACGCAGCCACCACAGAGAATGCAGCGCTCGCCGTCGAAAATGGTGTTGATGCCGCAGTCGAGGCAGCGGCCGGCTTCCGCGCGGGACTGCTCTTCGTTGTAGCCGATCTCAACCAGCGCGCTGGGACTCTTCAGCCGCTCTTCCGGAGCTTCGAATTCCACCAGAGCTCGCGGGCAGTTCTTCCCCGAGTTGGGCCAACTTGTCACCATTGGTCACCAAGTCCGAAAGATCTTCGATTACTTTGCGTTTGTGGAATCGAGACTGGGTAAATTTCGAGGGTGTGCGAGTCGACGCAGAGTGTGCCAGTTGAGTCAGGACATCCCCGAGCTGTCGTCCGGCCAGTTTCAAATGATGGTGCAGACAACGGGCACTATTTTTGTGAAAGGTAGACCAGAATGTCCAGCTGGGTTGCTGGCAGCTG
>JADGNP010000261.1 GCA_017883425.1 Candidatus Sulfotelmatobacter sp.
GGCTTCACTTACCGTTCCAGCATTTTCAATACCACCGAGCGCGGGCGGTTCATCATTCTCCGCGTCGCCTACGCACTCAGGCCGGGGGGCGAGGCGTACATCCGCTATGCCGACTTGGAGCGGCATTTCGAAGGCCGCGAGACTCGGCCCAATCTCGCTGAGACTCGCGAGGCGGTGCGACACATTCGCACCCGCAAGGGCATGCTGATTGTTGCGGGCGATCCCGATGGCCAGAGCGCGGGCTCGTTTTTCAAGAATCCCGTGCTCTCCGAACCGCAGCATGAAGACTTGCAGAAACGAGCCGCTGCGAAGGGATTGACTCTGCCCAGCTATCCCGCGCTGGAGAAGAGCCGGAAGGTGTCAGCGGCATGGCTGGTGGAGAAGTCCGGATTCGCCCGCGGATACGGCTTTGGCCACGTCGGCATTTCGAGCAAACATGCGCTGGCCATTGTCAATCGCGGAGGAGCCACTTCTGCCGAAGTGCTGGCCTTAAGCGACCAGATCCAGCAGCGCGTCGAGGAAATCTGGAGCGTACGGCTGGAACCCGAGCCGGTGATGGTCGGCTTCTAGCAAACCAGTTGTCAGTTGCCAGTGGTCAGTTGCCAGTGGTGCCAGTTGTCAGTTGGCAGGACCAATCCCACCTAAGTTGTCATTCCGAGCGGAGCGAGGAATCTGCTTCGTCTTGCCAGCAGAACAGCAGATTCCTCGCTCCGCTCGGAATGACAAAGTGTTCTTAGGAACTGCAAGCAAGACGAAGGGGCGCCCGCGCCACACCAGAAGACGGCGCCGCCCCGGTTCGCGACCCCAGCTTTTTTGACTATGCCCCCTAGCCGGGGAAGGGTGAACGATCCGGCACAAGCGGCGCCTCAAGCTATCTATCGGCAATTCTTGCCGCCTCTTGAAAGATTTCTACAAACATTTTTCGCGTGAGTTTGCCGGTCTGCGTGTTCTGGTTCGACGGATGGTAGGACGTAAGCAATACCTTGCCGTCGGGCATCCGATAACTGGCGCCATGCCTGAAGACATAATCTTTCTTGCCCGCAAGCGCGCCCTGACGCTTCAGGTAGTTGAGGTAGGCGTCGAAGCCGATCTTCCCCAGTGCGACCACAACCTTTACGTCTTCTAATCCTGCCAACTCGCGGTCCAGAAAGGACGAGCACGCAGCGAGTTCCTCAGGAAGCGGCTTGTTATCCGGCGGGGCGCAGCGGACGGCGGCCGTAATGTACAGATCCTTCAACTTCATGCCGTCGTTGCGGTCGGTGGCCGTGGGCTGGCTGGCAAATCCGGTCTCGTGCAGCACGGGATACATGAAATTGCCGGAGGCATCTCCGGTAAACGGGCGTCCGGTACGATTCGAGCCGTGGGCTCCGGGGGCGAGGCCCATGACCAGCACCCGCGCATGAGGATCGCCGAAGCCGGGAACAGGCTTGCCCCAGTATTCGCAGCTGAGATAGGCGCGACGCTTCACACGGGCGACTTCCTGGCGATACGCGACCAGCCGCGGACAGCGGGTACAGGCCACGACTTCGCGGTTGAGAATGGTAAGCCAGGACATTGGTCGTTAGTCGTTAGTCGTTGGTCTTCGGCAAGATCGCGCGCTAACCCGTTCAGGCCGTCGCAGCGCCATGCGGTATAGGAGACTCTACATCGCAGGACCAGTTTGGGCCAACGACCAGCGGCGAACGACTAACGACGGCTGAACGCGTTTGACGCTGCTCTCCCTAAGTCTTTACACTCAAGATTAACGCCGTGTGAACAGGATCGGTCCTTGGCTCGAGGATCGTCGGATACGGCCGGGACATTGGAAGACGACCTTGCAGGGCAAGCCGAAAGGGTAAACGTGAGTCCCACAGAAACAGTCGACGCGAAGAAGGACGGCGTCAAACGCGAGATTTCGGTCGAAATCCCGGCCGCGGAAGTAACCCGCGAAATGGAAATTATTATCCAGAAATACCAGAAGGTGGCGCGGCTGCCTGGCTTCCGCTCCGGCCACGTGCCCCCTTCCATCATCCGGCAGCGGTTCAAGGAAGACTTGAAGAGCGACGTGGTCGAGGCGCTCGTCCCGCGCTATTTCCGCAAAGAGGCGGAAAAGCTGGGGATGATTCCGGTGTCGCAGCCGCGCGTCACCGACCTGCAAATACATGATGGCGAACCTCTGCGCTTCAAGGCCAGCTTCGAGATCATGCCCGACATCGTGGTCGAAGGCTACAAGGAGATTCGCGCCGACCACCCGGAGATCGTCGTAAAGGACGAAGAAGTGCAAGAAGCGGTGAACAGCGTGCGTGAGCAGCACGCCACATTCACGTCGGTCGAAGGACGTCCGCTGGCTGATGGCGATTTCGCCCAGTCCTCGATGGATGGAAAGCCGAAAGAGGACGACGGCTCCGCCTCGCCCGTGCACATGGATGAAGTCCTCATCGAAATCGGCGGCAAGAACACGGTGGCTGAGTTCACCCAGAACCTGCGCGGCGCCAATGCCGGAGACGAGCGCGAGTTCGAGGTGAGTTATCCCGAAGACGCCCCTGACAAGCGGTTGGCGGGCAAGACGTTCGTCTACACCGTCAAGATTCAGGCCATCAAGCAGAAGAACCTGCCCGAACTGAATGACGAGTTTGCCAAGGAACTGGGCGAGTTCACCAGCCTCGACCAGGTGCGCAAGCAGATTCGCGAGAACATGGAAGCGGAGCGGAAACACGATGCCGAGCGCGAGGCCAAAGACAAGCTGGTTGCCGAACTGGTCAAGCGCAATGATTTCGAAGTGCCGGAGTCGCTGGTCGACCGGCAGATCGATCTGCGCCTGGAACGCGGCCTGCGCGCGCTGGCGGCGCAGGGGATGAAGATGGAGGACCTGAAAAAGATGGACCTGCCCCGGTTGCGGGCGGGCCAGCGGGACCAGGCGGTGCAGGATGTGAAGTCGTCGTTGTTACTGGAACGCGTCGCGGATCTGGAAAAAATCGAGGCCGGGGAGGACGAAGTTAATCACGAGATTGAAGCCCTGGCCAAACAGACAAAACAGACTCCGGAAGCGGTCCGCGCTCGTTTGACACAAGATGGGGGCCTCGATAGAATCCGGACCAGAATCCGCAGCGAAAAGACCCTCAATTTTCTGTATCACCAGTCCGCGTAAGTCCGAAAAAAGACGCGGACCACTTTCGATCCTCCCCAGCAAGCTAGGCGTTGCGGCGGGGTGGAGTGTGACAGGTGAACATGAAGCACAATGATGGAAACAAGAACGACGCACAAATGATGCTCGTTCCGATGGTCATCGAGCAGACCGGGCGGGGCGAACGCGCCTACGACATCTATTCCCGGCTGCTGCGCGACAACATTATCTTCATCGGCACGCCGATTGACGACAACATCGCCAACCTGGTGATCGCCCAAATGTTGTTTCTGGCTCAGGAAGATCCCGAGAAAGATATCCAGCTTTACATCAACTCTCCGGGTGGCTCGATCACGGCCGGCATGGCGATTTACGACACCATGCAGTACGTGAAAAACGATGTGATGACGCTGTGCGTAGGCCAGGCGGCATCTATGGCCGCGTTACTATTGGCATCAGGCGAACCCAAAAAGAGATTGGCATTGCCTAATTCGCGGATTCTAATACATCAGCCCTCCATGGGAGGTTTGTCGGGACAAGCCACCGACATTGACATCCACGCCCGGGAAATCCTGCGCATGCGGGAGATTACCAACCAGTTACTCTCGAAGCACAGCGGACAGAAACTGGACAAGGTGGAGAAGGACGTGGAGCGCGATTTCATCATGAACGCGCAGCAGGCTAAGGAATATGGAATCATAGACGATATCATCTATAAGACGGCAAAAGCGGTATGATCGGCCTTCGCGCCTGACGGAAGTTCGTCAGTGAAAAAAGCGGAGCGGCGGGACGGGCCGAAGGACGCTGGGATCCCGGTCATGCCGGTGAGACATTAAGGAGTAGAGCCGAGTGAAAAACAAGTCGGGCTCCGACGAGATTCTGCGCTGTTCGTTCTGCCACAAGTCGCAGGACGCCGTGGCCAAGCTGATCTCGTCGCCCAGCGATTATCCCCGCGCTTACATTTGCGATGAGTGCGTGGCAGTCTGCAATTCCATTCTGGAAGACGACCGCACGGCAACTCCCCAGACCAGCACGCCGAACCAACTGCCCAAGCCTCAGGAAGTGAAGACCTTCCTCGATGAATACGTAATCGGGCAGGAGCAGACCAAGAAAAAACTGGCGGTCGCGGTTTACAACCACTACAAGCGCATCTTCATGAACCGGCAGAAAACCGGCGACGGGATCGAGTTGAGCAAGTCGAATATCATGCTGATCGGCCCAACCGGCACGGGTAAGACGCTTCTGGCGCAGACTCTGGCCCGCATGCTGGATGTGCCCTTCGCCATCGTCGATGCCACCACGCTCACCGAAGCCGGCTACGTCGGCGAAGATGTCGAGAACATCATCCTCAAGTTACTGCAGGCGGCGGACGGGGACGTGAGCCGCACCCAGACGGGCATCATCTACATCGATGAAGTCGACAAGATCGGGCGGAAGGATGAGAATCCGTCGATCACACGCGACGTTTCGGGCGAAGGCGTGCAACAGGCGCTGTTGAAGATTCTGGAAGGCACGATCGCCAATGTTCCTCCACAGGGCGGGCGCAAGCACCCGCACCAGGAATTCACTCCGGTGGACACGACCAACATCCTCTTCATCTGCGGCGGAGCCTTCGTCGGGCTCGACAAGATCATCTCCCGCAGAATGGGCAAGAAGGCGCTCGGTTTCCGCGGTGGCGAAGAGGCCGAAAAGGACGACGCGGTTGCTTCCAAGAAGCGTACCCAGGAATTGTTGACCGAGATCCAACCGGAAGACCTGATCAAGTTCGGGCTGATTCCGGAATTTGTGGGCCGCCTGCCGGTGGTGGGCATGCTGGAAGATCTGGACGAGTTCGCGCTCATCGAAATCCTGACCCGGCCGAAGAATGCCATCGTCAAGCAATACCAGCGGCTGTTTGAGTTCGAAAACGTGCGGCTGAAGTTTAGCGACGAGGCTTTGCGGGCGATTGCGCGTCAGGCGATGGCACGCAAGGTGGGAGCCCGTGGGCTGCGCATGATTCTGGAAGAACTCATGCTCGATTTGATGTTCAACCTGCCCAGCCAGAAGAAATTGAAAGAGTTCGAAGTGACGCGGGAAATGGTGGAGAAGCGCAGCGCTTCGTTTGCCCCCGTGATGGAAAAGGCAGGGTAGGTATTGCTAGAGACGTAGCGGGCTACGGGTGAGAGAGACGCAGCCAGCAGCCTCTGTACGACATGGTCGGTAAGTGCTATGTCGCCGAACGTCCGAGCAAGGTAGAATTGTAAGTTGTCTGTTGGCCGTCATCCCAGGGAGACTCAGTGACCACATCGAAGGAAAAGTTCGAATCCAGGAAGCTACCCATGATGCCCATCCGGGACGTGGTCATTTTTCCATTCATGATGACGCCGTTCGTGGTGGGCCGCGAATCGAGCGTACGAGCCCTGGAAGAGGCGCTGGCGGCGGACAAGAAGATTTTCCTGGCCACCCAGCACGATGCCTCCATCGATGAACCCAAGGCCAGCGAAATTTACCAGGTAGGCACGATCGTCAACATCGTGCAGAGCCTGAAGCTGCCCGACGGCAACATCAAGGTTCTGGTCGAAGGGGTGGAACGCGGCAAGATTCTGCAGGTCGTCGACACCGAGGGCTTCATGCAGGCCACGGTACGGGTCGCGCGCTACGGCACGGAAGGCAATCCGGCGCTGGAAGCCAGCATGCAGCGCGTCACGTCCCTCTTTGAACAGTACGTCAAGCTGTGCCAGGCCCTGAATTACGAGACCATGATTTCGGCCGTGCGCATGGAAGATCCGGCCAAGCTGACCGATGTGATCTCCGCCAACCTGCAACTCTCGATCGAAGAGAAGCAGGAACTGCTGGAGATATTCGATCCCGCCGAGCGCCTGACCCGCATTGCCGACGTGCTCGACATCGAAATCGAAAAGCTGAACGTCGACCGCACCATCCAGTCGCGCGTGAAGCGGCAGATGGAGAAGGCGCAGAAAGAGTATTACCTCAACGAGAAGATCAAGGCCATCCAGAAAGAACTGGGCCGCGGCGAGAAAAGCGAATTCGACGAACTGAAGAAGAAGATTGAATCCGCGGGCATGCCCAAGGAAGTCAAAGACAAGGCTCTGCAGGAATTGAAAAAGCTGGAAGCCATGCCGCCCATGTCGGCGGAGTCCACGGTTTCGCGCAACTATCTCGACTGGCTGCTGGCCGTGCCGTGGAAAAAGCGCTCCAAGGAGATCCGCAACATTTCCCGGGCGGAAAAAGTTCTGAACGAAGATCACTATGGCCTGGAGAAGATCAAGGAGCGCATCCTTGAATTTCTCGCGGTGCGGCAACTCGTAAAGAATCCCAAAGGCTCGATCCTGTGCTTTGTGGGGCCCCCGGGCGTAGGCAAGACTTCGCTCGGAATGTCGATTGCCAAAGCGACCGGCCGCAAGTTCGTCCGCCTGTCGCTGGGCGGTGTGCGCGACGAGGCCGAAATTCGCGGCCACCGCCGCACCTACATCGGCGCCCTGCCGGGGCAGATCATTCAGATGATGAAGAAGGCGGGCACCAAGAACCCGGTCTTCATGCTGGATGAAGTCGACAAGATGTCGATGGACTTCCGCGGGGATCCATCCGCGGCGCTGCTGGAAGTGCTCGATCCCGAACAGAACTTCATGTTCGTCGATCACTATCTCGACGTCGAGTACGATCTCTCGCAGGTGTTTTTCGTCGCGACGGCCAACGTGATGCACACGATTCCGCCGGCGCTGCAGGACCGCATGGAAGTGCTGCGACTGCACGGCTACACCGAGCAGGAAAAAGTAGAAATCGCCAAGCAGTTCCTGGTGAAGAAGCAGATGCTGGCCGCGGGCCTGTCGGAAAAGAACGTCAAGTTCACCGATGAAGCCATCACCGGTCTCATCCGCTCCTATACGCGGGAGGCTGGGGTGCGGAACCTGGAGCGCGAGATTGGCAACGTCTGCCGCAAAGTCGCCCGCAAGGTCGTGAAAGAAGGCGAGAACTATTCCGTCGCGGTGACCGGCGCGAACGTCAACGACTTCCTGGGCGTCATCAAATTCCGCGACACCCTGGCTCATGAAAAGTCCGAAGTGGGACTGGTGACTGGCCTGGCGTGGACCGAAGTCGGCGGCTCGATCCTGAGCACCGAAGCGAGCGTCGTCGACGGCAAAGGCAAACTGACGCTGACCGGCAAACTCGGCGACGTCATGCAGGAATCAGCCCAGGCGGCCATGTCGTACGTGCGGTCGCGCGCGCAACGGCTCGGCCTGAGCCGCGACTTCTACCGCAATCTTGATCTGCACGTGCACGTTCCTGAAGGCGCGATTCCAAAGGACGGGCCCTCGGCCGGGATCACGATTGCCACTGCCATCTCCAGCGCCCTCAGCAAAATCCCGGTGCGCCGCGATCTGGCCATGACCGGCGAGATCACGCTGCGGGGCAAGGTTCTGCCGATTGGCGGGCTGAAAGAGAAACTGCTTGCCGCTCATCGCGCCGGACTGTTTGAAGTGATTCTGCCCAAGGACAACGAGAAAGACGTAGCCGAGGTGCCGGAGAACCTGCGCAATGCCATGAAGCTGCATTTCGTGGA
>JADGNP010000262.1 GCA_017883425.1 Candidatus Sulfotelmatobacter sp.
TCCGCAAGCTGGTCGTCCCTCTGCTGGAGCAGGAGTTCAATCCCGCGGTGGCGGAGAATCTTGCGGAGCTGGCGGAGATCGCGCGCGGCGAAGAAGACTACTGGGAGAACGAAGTCTCGGGCTGGCTGGGGACGACGGTGCAGTGGTCGCAGCCGGACTGGGCCCGTGTAGGGTCCGGTGCGGATGGACTGGTTCAGATCGCGGGGTTCGGAATTGCCCCCGAGGGGTCATTTTCCGTCAAAAGCCCCACTTCTCGCGCAAAAAACGCGCGAGAAATGGGGCACCCGGGGTCTTCGCAGGATGCTGATCTCCGCACGAAGATCGACAACGCCCCCTGGCTGGTCATGAACGCGTCCGTGAGCCGGATGTGGTTTCTCGGCGAGCCGATTGCCGTGCAGCGCAGGCTGGTGAAGGCGATTGGCGAGCATGCCGGGATTCCCCTGGAGTTTAAACATGTGGAAGAAATCCTGCGCATCGCAGCCGAGGACGGCCCATCCGGCAAGGAGTTGTCGTTGCCACTGGGCTGGAAGATGGTGCGGGAACCTGCGGAGTTGCTATTCGTGACTCCCGATTTGCGCGAGCCGGCGCCGCCACAGGACTACGACTACGAACTTCCTGTTCCCGGGCAAATCATCGTTTATGAAGCGGGCTCCTCTATTGAAGCGTTGCCCATTCCAGCGGGCGCCGATGCGGGGTATAATCCTGATCAACTCCTGGACGCGGAATCTCTGCCCGGACCGTTGAGGGTACGGAACTGGCGTCCCGGAGACCGATTCTGGCCGGCCCATACGAAGTCCCCCAAGAAGATCAAGGAACTGCTGCAGGAGCGTCATGTGGCCCAGCCGGAGCGCAAGTTTTGGCCGGTGGTCGTGAACGGTGATGAGATCGTATGGATGCGAGGGTTTCCGTCGCCCGCGAAATATCGGGCAAAGCCGGGGCGAGCGGCGATCATAATTGTGGACGAGCCCCTGCCGGACACTCCGGCAACGGAAGATTGAGCAGAGATGTGCCGGGAGGCACGCAAATTTCATGAACGGTCCTCGAGTCGAGCCCCTTCGCCCGGTCATCACGACGGATCAGATCCAGAAGCGAGTAAAGGAACTGGCCCGGCAAATCTCCGACGACTACAAGGGGCAGACCATCCAGATGCTGGCGGTCCTGGAAAACGCATTCATGTTTCTGGCCGACCTGGTGCGCGCGCTGGAAGTGCCAGTTGTCTGCCAGTTCATCAAGCCCAAGTACACCCGGCCGCCGAGCGGTGCCGCCCACGATGTAATGGAAATTTTCTTCAGCCACGAGCCTGACATTCGTGGTCAGCACATCCTGCTCGTGGAAGGCCTGGTGCATTCCGGCGTGACCAGCGAGTTCCTGATGAACGACCTGCGAGCTCGCGGGGCAGCCTCGGTGAAGCTGGTGACGCTGCTCGACCGCCAGTCGGCGCGCCGCGTGCCCTTGCAACCGGATTATTTCGGATTCCTCGTCGATGAAACTTTTCTGGTGGGCTATGGCTTGGGGGCAGTAGAGCAAACCAACCGGAATCTGCCGTACTTGGCGGCGGCACGCTAGTTTGAAGATCTAGAATTAGGTATAGGAATCCACAGCGAAGGTAACCCTTTTGTGAACCGCACGATCAAAACCGTCGTCTTTTGGGTTGTCATCGGTGTTTCTGCGTTACTGCTCTTTCAGGTTGTGCACTCCACTCCGACAAAGGAGCAGGTTCCCGAGATTAGCTATTCGCAATTCATGTCGGAAGCGGAAGCCGGAAATATCGCAAGCGTTAACATCGCGGGGAATCGCATACAGGGCCAGTATCGCGAAGGGAAAGGATCCTTTCGGCTGACAGGTCCAAGCAACCCTGGCGTATTCCTGGATACACTCCGCGACAAAGGCGCTGAGATATGGTTCAAGGATCCCCCGGGCGATGCGCTGCCCCTGCAGTTGCTGGGCACATGGGCCCCGCTGATTCTGCTGGGTGGGCTGTGGTTTTTCATGATCCGCCAGATGCGGCGAAGAGGCGCGATATCGCGGGGTGGGGAGCCCCCCGGAGCGTCCAGTGGTCTGAGGTGAGCGTGGCTCAAGCTGGCGGCAACTTGCAGTGTGCCAGTGACTTAAGTCACACGG
Organism: Candidatus Sulfotelmatobacter sp.; assembly: GCA_017883425.1. Lineage (GTDB taxonomy): Bacteria > Acidobacteriota > Terriglobia > Terriglobales > Acidobacteriaceae > Sulfotelmatobacter. The sequence goes on from JADGNP010000262.1 coordinate 2,122, forward strand.
ACACAAACGCGCCTTTTTAGCGGGGAAAAGGTAAAATAAGGTCTTAAGGGATTTTCCCAATCGAAAGTGGCGGAAGGGCATCTAATCGTTGTAGGAGCCTCGGGAGTTGGTGTAGGCAGCTGCCCGTGTCGAATTTAGGAGTCTTCTAGGTGAACTCAACTGTAAAGACCGCGCTGTTCTGGTTGCTGATCGTGATCTCAGCGGTGTTGCTGTGGCAAGTAGTCAAGAGTGCGCGCGACGGCCAGAAAGATACCGAGTTAAACGTCAGCCAGTTCATGACTGACGTGGACCAGGCAAACATTCGGGAGTTGACGGTCAACGGCATGGAAGTGCGCGGCAAGCACAAAGACGGTTCCGCGTTCCACACCACCGCCCCGGGCAACTACTTCACTCCGGAAATGCTGAAAACCTTGCAGAGCAAGGGCGTCAACATCACCTTCCGCGATGTCAACAGCGGCAGCTTGCCCTTGCAACTGTTGGGCACCTGGGCCCCGCTGATTCTGCTGGGCGCGCTGTGGTTCTTCATGATCCGCCAGATGCAGACCGGCGGGAACAAGGCACTGTCGTTCGGCAAGAGCCGGGCGCGGCTGCTCTCCATGCAGCAGAAAAAAGTCACGTTCAAAGACGTGGCGGGCGTGGAAGAGGCCAAGGAAGAGCTGCGCGAGATTATTGAGTTCCTGCGCGAGGCCCAGAAGTTCCAGAAACTGGGCGGACGCATCCCGAAGGGTGTGCTGCTGGTCGGGCCTCCCGGAACGGGCAAGACGCTGCTGGCCCGCGCGGTCGCGGGCGAGGCGAACGTTCCCTTCTTTTCCATCTCAGGCTCGGATTTTGTGGAGATGTTTGTGGGCGTCGGCGCCAGCCGCGTGCGCGACCTGTTCGAGCAGGGCAAGAAGAACGCTCCCTGCATCATTTTCATCGACGAGATCGATGCCGTCGGACGTCATCGCGGCGCTGGTTTGGGCGGTGGACACGACGAACGCGAACAGACTTTGAACCAGTTGTTGGTGGAGATGGACGGCTTCGAATCCAACGAGGGCGTCATTCTGATGGCGGCGACCAACCGTCCAGACGTGCTGGATCCCGCGCTGCTGCGGCCCGGGCGTTTTGACCGGCGCGTGGTCGTGAGCCGTCCCGATGTGCGCGGCCGCGAGGAGATCCTTCGCGTACACACCCGCAAGATTCCTCTCGCCGAAGATGTCGATCTCTCCGTATTGGCTCGCGGCACGCCGGGATTCTCTGGCGCGGACCTGGCCAACATGGTGAACGAAGCCGCACTGGCGGCCGCCCGGCAGAATCGCAAAGCGGTTTTGCAGTATGACTTCGAGTTGGCCAAAGACAAGGTTCTGATGGGGGTGGAGCGCAAATCGCTGCTGCTCACCGATGAGGAAAAGAAGAACACGGCCTACCACGAGGCGGGACATGCACTCGTGGCGGCGAAGATGCCGAATTCCGATCCGCTGCACAAGGTCACGATCATTCCCCGCGGCATGGCGCTGGGCGTCACCATGCAGCTGCCGACGGATGATCGGCACAACTACTACAAAAATTATCTCGAGACCGAGATCGCGATCCTGATGGGCGGACGCATCGCGGAAGAGTTGTTCCTGAACGTGCTGAGCACGGGCGCCGGCAACGACATTGAGCGAGCTACGGAAATGGCGCGCAAAATGGTTTGTGAGTGGGGCATGAGCGATCTTGGCCCCATGACGTTCGGGAAAAAGGAAGAGCAGATTTTCCTGGGCCGCGAGATTGCCCAGCATCGCGATTACAGCGAAGACACGGCAATCAAGATCGACCAGGAAGTCCGCAAATTGGTGAACGCTGGTTACGGCATGGCGAAGCAAGTCATTTCGGACAATCGAGACACGCTGGAGAGGATTGCCCGGGCCTTGATTGAGCGCGAAGTTCTCGACGCGAACGAGATCAAGATGCTCGTCGAGAACCAGGAACTTCCGCCGGTTCAGCCTCCACCGACCTCCAAGGACGACGGTGTGCAGCACGTCATCAAACCGGATCTTCAGCCGGGACGCGCCAAGGGCGGGGAGCGGCCTGCCACGGCGTAAGGTAGTTGTTCGATTAGTTTTCAGGGCGGCCTCGCGGCCGCCCTTTGATTTTGTAGCGCCGGTTCGTAGCGCCGGCATCCTGCCGGCTGTCCCGAGAGCCTGCCCTGAGCTTGTCGAAGGGGCGTCTCGCCCTCGGCGCGGCGGGCGAGGACGCCCGCCGGACAGCCGCCGGGACGGCGGCGCTACTTTGCCGGCGCCAGCACACCGATAATCTCGGGTCCTTTACAGCTTGAAATAAGCCCTGTTACTCGTCGATTCGGCGCTTTTCGCGAGACTCGGAAAATGCCGATTTGTGGTATAATTTGAGCAGCTGTAAGACGACCCTAAGTATTAGGAATTTCAATAACTTGAAGTCTTTTTGCAGGAGCCTTCAAGACGGTCGAGTCGGAGCAAAAATTCCAGCCGAATTCCAGGGATTCGCAAGACCCAGTTCACACAAAAAATCGGGACATTTTCGCGGAGCGGAATGGCCACCAAAGAGATTCATACTCCCATCGCTGACACCAAGACAAAAAACGGAAAAGTGACTCCAATCAACACATCGAACGGCGGAGGCAATGGCGGCAACAGCGACTACACTGCCGACTCCATCAAGGTGCTGGGCGGAATGGAAGCGGTGCGCAAGCGTCCCGCGATGTACATCGGATCCACGGGCGAACTGGGCCTGCATCACCTCGTCTATGAAGTTGTCGACAATTCCGTCGATGAAGCGCTCGCCGGATTCGCCACCAAGATTGAAGTGACGATCCACCTCGACAACTCGATCACGGTCATCGACGACGGGCGCGGCATTCCTTGCGACGACATGGTGATCGACGGCGAGAAAGTTTCCGCGGCGCAGGTGGTGATGACCACGCTCCACGCCGGCGGAAAATTCGATTCGTCGACCTACAAAGTATCCGGCGGACTGCACGGTGTTGGCGTCTCTTGTGTGAACGCCCTGAGTGAAGACCTGGAACTGGAGATCTGGCGCGACGGCGCCACGTGGCAGCAGAACTATTCCAAGGGCGATCCCACCAACAAGCTGACGAAGACGGGCGCAACCAAGAAGCGCGGGACGAAAGTTCACTTCCTGCCCGACCGAAGCATCTTCACCGGGTCCGTCGAATACAACTACGACACGCTGGCACAGCGCTTGCGCGAACTCGCGTTCCTCAACAAGGGATTGCTGATTACGCTGACGGATGAGCGCGCCACGGATTCGAAAACCGGCGAGCCCAAGCAGACGGACTTCAAGTACAACGGCGGTATCGCCGAGTTCATCAAGCATCTCAATCGCGGCAAGCAGGTGCTGCACGACAAGCCGATTTACATGGAAGACGACCGCAACGGCGTACACATGGAGATTGGAATCCAGTACAACGACGCCTATTCGGAGTCGGTGTTCAGCTTCGCCAACAACATCAACACCGTCGACGGCGGCACGCATCTTTCCGGATTCCGCACCGCCCTGACCCGCACCATCAACTATGCGGGCCAGCAGATGGGACTGTTCAAGGATGTCAAAGAGAATCTGACGGGCGACGATGTGCGCGAAGGCCTGGTTGCCGTGATCAGTGTGAAGCTGTCCCAGCCGCAGTTCGAAGGCCAGACCAAGGGCAAGCTGAACTCCGATATTGCCGGGACGGTCACCCAGTTTGTAAACGAGCGGCTGGGCGCGTTCTTCGAGCAGAACGCGACCGTGGGACGGAAGATCATCAACAAGGCGGTAGACGCCGCGCGCGCCCGTGAAGCAGCCCGAAAAGCGCGAGACTTGACGCGACGCAAAGGGGCGCTCGATTCCGGCGGCCTGCCGGGCAAACTGGCGGACTGTTCCGAGCGCGATCCCAACCGCTGCGAATTGTTTCTCGTCGAAGGCGAGTCGGCCGGTGGAACGGCAAAGCAGGGCCGCGACCGCCGCTTCCAGGCGATTCTTCCCTTGAAGGGCAAGATCCTGAACGTGGAGAAAGCGCGCTACGACAAGATGCTGGCGCACGAAGAAATTCGCGCCATGATCACGGCGCTCGGCACCGGCATCTCGAAAGAAGATTTCGATCCGACGAAAGTGCGCTACGGCAAGATCATCCTGATGACCGACGCCGACGTCGACGGAAGCCACATCCGTACTCTGCTGCTGACATTCTTCTTCCGGCACATGCAGGAACTGATCAAGCGCGGAAACGTGTTTATCGCGCAGCCGCCGCTGTTCTCGCTGAAGAAGGGCAAGTCGCAGCAGTACATCAAGGACGAGCGCGAATTCGTAAAAGTGATGGTGAAGCGTGCGGCCGATGGCCTGATCGTGCGTTACGGCGAGGGCGCCGCTAAGATTGAAGGCAAAGATCTGGCGCGTTTCATGACCGTCCTCGACGAGTATTTGGGCTTCTTCGAAAAGCTGGACAAGCGCGTGCGCAACGAGCGCGTCACCGAGCTTGTTCCCAAACTCGATCTGGCCAAGCGCGCCGATTTTGAAGGCGACAAAAAGGCTCCGCCCAAGAAAATCGAGCGTCTGGAAAAAGAACTGAAGAAGCTTCAGAAGGAAGAGGGTTTCAAGAGCGTGGAAGCGCGTTTCGACGAAGAGCACAACTTGTGGGAAGTGAACTTCGTCAACAAGCATGGCGCCGAACACGTCATCAACTGGGTACTGGCCGCCAGCGCGGAATGCCGCCAGCTGATCTCGAAGTACAAGCAGATCGAACCCTACATGGAGCCGCCTTTCGTGGTCGAGACGCTGGCCAAGGCCGCGCCCGCTGGTGGCAATGGCGAAGGCGCGGATGGAGAGGCTGCATCCGCGGACGGAGACAAGGGCGAGAAGAAAACCGCCAAGCCGGCCAAGCGCAAGACCGAAATCGAAGTGGTGGAGAAGACCAATGTCCGCGACCTTCGCGATTATGTCATCAACGAAGGGCGCAAGGACTTCACCATCCAGCGCTACAAAGGTCTCGGCGAGATGACCGCGCCCCAGTTGTGGGAGACGACCATGGATCCCGAGCGGCGAACCCTGCTGTCGGTGCGGCTCGAAGACCTTGCCGAGTGCGAGACCATCTTTACCACGCTCATGGGCGAGGACGTGGAGGCGCGCCGCAAGTTCATCGAAGAAAATGCGCTGGATGTGAAGAACCTCGACATCTAGAACTTCTTCGGCCACGGATCTTCACGGATTCACACGGATAGAGAATAGAGAAAGCGGGCGGCCTCCGGGTCGCCCGATTTGTTTGCGGCCACACTCAGGCTCTGAAAGTTTAATAGGCTGAGGAAAAACTCGGGATTCGTATCAGGCTATGTCTTCAGGCATCGCGTAAGTGCTGGCTAATCAATCACGCATTCAGGCGCCGCAGCGCGGAATGCGAGTTTCTCCGTAGCCTTTTACAATGTGTCGTTATGACTCGACGCCGGACCCTTTGTTGCCTCCTATCGCTCGCGATCCTGACGGCCACATTGCATGCCGTTGATCCTTCCTCCGCTCCCACTCCCCCCATGGGCTGGAACAG